>CALUTX010000236.1 GCA_944323815.1 uncultured Parabacteroides sp.
AAAGCAACCGAAAGGTGAAGGGAACGCTTCACTGGCTAAGTTGCGCTCATTGTTTGCCGGCTGAAGTACGGTTGTACGACCGGCTGTGGAAAGTGGCCAATCCGCGTGACGAGCTGGCTGCCATCCGGGAAGCGAAAAACTGTTCGCCTTTGGAGGCAATGAAAGAAATCATCAATCCGGATTCGCTCAAGATATTAACAAATTGTTACGTCGAAAAGTTTTTGGCAAACGCCAAACCGCTCGATTATTTACAGTTCCAGCGCATCGGTTACTTCAACGTAGACAAAGACTCTACACCTGAGAAACTTATCTTTAACCGAACGGTATCCTTAAAAGATACGTGGAGCAAAGTAAAAGACAAGTAATCATTCTTTATGGACAAAAAGAAAATCTCACTTCTCTGGCAACGTTATCTATCTGGCCAGGAAGAAGGGAAAGATGCCTACTTTGACGCGGAAGAGATAGACGATTTGTTAGAGAGCTTTGAAGAGGCTGACAAATTCACCCATTATGATGAAGTCTTGGCTTTAGGGCTACGGCTTCATCCGGGTAATCCGCTTCTGTTGATTCGGCAGACCAAGTTGTTAATGTATAACGAAGATTATGCGACTGCACTCACCCTACTCGACTCGATGAACGAGATTGACAACGAAGATATTGACTTTCTCCGCATGGAGTGCTATGTCATGCGAGGTGATTATGACAAGGTGGTGAGTCATCTGGAACAATTAATCCATCAGGATTGCGAATATCTGGAATCTTTGTTCGAATACATTGCCCCGATACTGAATGACATGGAAATGTCCAACGAGGCACATGATTTTATCCGCCGGGGATTGGAACTTTTCCCGGACAACCTGATATTAAAAGATGAATCGTGCTACAATCTGGAAATGTTGGGAGATATAGAAGGAGCCATTGATATTTGCAACGAACTGATTGACCAAAATCCCTATTCATACGATTTCTGGTTTTCGTTGGGCCGTTTATATACGCTCAATGATGAATATGACAGAGCCATCGAAGCCATCGACTTCGCCCTCACGTGTAACAATGCCTCCCCGGACAGCGAGCTGATTTTACTGAAAGCCTTCTGCCTTTTCATGAAT
The DNA here is from genome assembly GCA_944323815.1 of uncultured Parabacteroides sp. Lineage (GTDB taxonomy): Bacteria > Bacteroidota > Bacteroidia > Bacteroidales > Tannerellaceae > Parabacteroides. The sequence continues at coordinate 1,110 of CALUTX010000236.1, forward strand.
GAAAGCTACGAGCAGGCTATTAAATCGTGCAATGAAATCCTTGCAGACAGCAATGTGCAGGAGCGCGTCATTCCTTTGCTTGCCGAATGTTATGTGAATACAGAGGACTTTGAAGCTGCCTATTCACTGTTGAAGCAACTTCTGATGAATAAACCGTTCCCGCAAGAGGCGAGCGTGTACCTCAACTTTATCCGTTGTTGCGCCGAACTCGGGCATGACGATGAAGCGCTCGAATATCTGAAAAAGGCTTCTCACTTCTTCCCGCAAAATATCCGCATCCAGTCTTTGCAGGCTTTGCTCCAAATCGCAAAAGGTGACATGGACGACAAGGCCGCTGCGATTGGCATCCACCGGTTGAAAGAAGCCGATTTCACCACCGATAATGACTTCATCGACAAACTATTCAGCGCACAAGTCACATCCAGAGAGCTGGCAAAAGAATTTCTCAGAAACAAAGGAAATAAAAACTAAATCTCCACACATCCGCATGGAAAAACTTCCATTCCAACCCATTCGGCTTGAAGACAAAACGCTCATCACGGCCCATACGATACCCAGTAATTATCAAAATTGTGATTATTCATTCGCCAACATTTGCAGCTGGCGATTTTTGTATGATACCGAATTTGCCATTGTCGACGGCCTGTTATTAATCCGCTTTTGGATTGAAAACAAAACACGTGTGGCTTATATGACACCAACTGGTCAAGGCAATCTGCAACAAGCCCTCGAATGGCTGGAAGCCGACTCGCTTGAACAAGGCCATCCACTCTGCCTGCTAGGTGTCACACCCGACGCGCGTACCGAACTGGAAAAGGCAGCACCGGGCAGCTTCGTCTACATTCCCGAACGCGACTATTTCGATTATATTTACCTCCGGGAAGACCTTGCCACATTGAAGGGGAAAAAGTTGCAAGCCAAGCGGAACCACATCAACAACTTCAAGCGGAAATATATGTACGAATATCTTCCCATCACGCCGGAACTGGTGCCCGAATGCCTCCGGCTTGAATGTCAATGGTTCCAAGCCAACCGGACAGATCACGACGAAACGGGGTTGAGTGACGAACGCCGTGCGATGACTTATGCGCTGAACCATTTCAACGAACTGGAACTGACGGGAGGCGCCATCTGCGTCGACCAGCAAATCATTGCGTTCTCTTTCGGTGCGCCCATCAACCACAACACATTTGGCGTACACGTCGAGAAAGCCGATGTCAACTACGAAGGAGCGTATGCTGTCATCAACCAAGCGTTTGCCTCCCACCTGCCCGAACAATACCGTTTTGTCAATCGGGAAGAGGACTTGGGGATTCCCGGACTTCGCCAAGCCAAACTCTCCTACAACCCTTATCTCCTGCTGGAAAAATCGGCAGCCATCAAGAAACCGTCCCTGTAAATTCTCCCGGCAATGGATACAGATAACATCCGACAACAACTCATGGAGCTTTGGAAGCGCTCTTTCGACGACACCGACGCTTTTGTTCGTCTCTTCTTCACCCATGTCTACCGAAAAGAGAATGCGCTCTACATCGAACAAGGGGGGCGCATCGTTTCTGCGCTCCAGATGCTTCCCTACACCATGCAGTTTTATGGCAAGGAAATTCCCGTCAGCTACATTTACGGCGCCTGCACCCATCCGGAAGAACGCGGGAAAGGATGGATGAGTGCCCTTATCCAAAAGGCATTCAAGGTAATGGCGAAACGACATATCGCCCTCACCGTCATCATTCCGGCCGAGAAGAGCCTGTTTGATTATTATCGCCGTTTCGGATATACCGAAGCATTCGACTATGCGACCGAAACGATTCTCCCCCTTCAGACAACGGTTTGCGAAGACACAGACATCACTGTCGCCTCGGCCGATGCATCCGAACAAGAGAGCCTCTTTCACTACTTCGACCGCAAACAACGGGAACGCCCATGCTACGTTCTCCACAATCAGAAAGATTTCACCACGCTTCTGCACGAATCGAAGCAATCCGGCGGACAGGTGCTGACGGCTGTGCGCAAGTCGGACGGTCGTCCCATTGGTATGCTCTTTTGTTATCCTGTCGATAATCGGATAGAAATCCGCGAAGGGTTCTACGACACGCCGGCTGTTCGGGAGCAACTCTTGCAAGCTGCCCTCCGACAATATCCCGCCGAGAAAGTGCTTTGCCGTATTCCCCCTACTCCATCTACCCCCAGCCATCCGCTGGGCATGGCACGCATCATCGACCGCGACCGCCTGATTCGCCACTGGCTGACCGCCCATCCTGATACGCATCACACGTTGGAAGAGCTACAACACATGAATGCCTCCTCACTTACTCACCTGCTTTTAGGTTATGCACGCAAGGAGGCCTACATGAGCCTGATGCTCGACTGAAAACTGTTTTCGGGATACAACCAATTACCCGCCGTGTAAATCGGCTTACCCTTCGTGTACGATTTTATACCGCACCGTCTTGCCGGCTTTGATTTGTATTTTTTCTTGCCATTGCAGGAAAGCGTTATCACCTAACAGCTTGCCTGCCTGTTGTCCGTTTTCTTTCAGAATCGTGACACGCGCATCAAAGGCGGTCGGGTTGGTTATCTCCAGCCACGTGGCCTTTTCCGACCGTTTGATGACCCTCACATCGACATGGTCAAACACGTACATTCGGTTCAAATCCGTGCGGATATAGATACCCGGAATCTCCAAAGCCATCAGTGCACCGTTGGTTTCGTTCCAGCCCGTTTTGCCGCCATCGCCTCGGGAACCGCGACTGTCAGCATCGCAATAGGTGAGCCGTTCGGTAATCTTCCCGTTGGGCTGGATCCCTTCGGCGTGGGCATGAATGACATCGCGCAGCAGCTCGGCATAGAGCGTGTCGCCCGTCGCCCGGTAGAGTTTGAACAGCGCGTCACCCGATTGCGTGCAGAAGCCGGGCGCACCGTGCTTGTTCTGCGTACTTGCCCATACTGCGCCGGTCAGATTCGCACCCAATTTTGCCAGCGGTGTTTCTTCGGGCAGGTGGTAATAGAAAGAAACAGTCCAAGTCGCACACAGATTTGCCAAGTCTTTCGCCTGCCTTAAATAGATCGCATCGCCCGTTGCCTCGTACAACGTCATCAAAGAGGTGGTCAAAGCAATCGCCGTTTCCGAGTCTGCATTCTGCAAAATATCGCCGCATCCGCCGGAGGTGAAGCCCACCCGCGCAAAGTCGGCATAGTATTCAGCTGCCGCTTCACGCGCCACTTGCAGGGATTCGGGGCGATCATATTATGAATCCGCCA
>CALUTX010000237.1 GCA_944323815.1 uncultured Parabacteroides sp.
TTTGCCAGTCGGCATTGTAAGCGGAAGCATGCCTCCAGTCCACATAATTGAGTTGGATTTGCACAAAGTCCCAATGCACCTGTTCGTGCATCTCCAGCACACGGTTGAACACTTCAATATCGCCATGAAAGGACCAGCCGAGATGCCGGATTCGTCCCCGTTCCCGTTCTTCGAGCAGGAAATCGAGCATCCCGTTTTGTATGAAACGCCTGTTGAACAGGTCCATTCCGCCTCCTCCTATGCCGTGCAGGAGGTAATCTCTTCCCAACTGTGCACTTGCCCCGGTGCAAAGAAATTCATGCAGCCGCGTGTAAAGTCATAACTGCGCCATCCGTAGCTGGCATTGCAGGTGGTCTTGTCCTTTATCGTGATGGTATAGAGGTTCAACCGTACCGGTTTGCCAATAGGGATGTAGTCTTTTACATCAGACAAGCGGCAAACGCTCAACAGCGGATGGCATATCGGCGGACAACCGAACAGGGCGGCATATTCTTCTATTGTATTAATAGATATGATGTCTTTATTTCGCATTTTTGTCATGATTCTTAATGTGTAAAAAATACATGGTATCAATTACTTATTTATTAATCAAAAAGGATAAAATATTATATGGATAGGAGAAAAACAGGCTTTTACAGATTGGAGGGAAGGAAGGTGAAGGCGGGCTGATTGAACTCGCAACACCTCAGCCGGATGTTCAAGAAACAGACGGGTATGAATAATCGGACAGATACTTTAGTTATCGGATTCCGTATAATATTTTCGGTAGATGGCTTCAAATGTTCCTTCTTCCCGGATGCGGCGGAACCAACTGTTTAAGCTGTCCAGCAGGATGGGAGAGGTTTTACGGACGGCCCACGATTGCAGTTGCGTGAAGCTAATATCGGTTTCTATATCGAGTTCGGGGAGTTGCTTCTGGGAGAGGAGGGCGATTTGTTGGTCGCACACGGCATAGTCGATGTCCCCTTTGGCAACCAGTATCGCCAACTGTTCGTCTGCATAGCGAGGTTCCTCGACGATGTAGATGGTATCGCCGATTTCATGTTCCAGATTGCGGATGCGGAGTAGGGCAGGCGAATTTTGGGAAATATGGAGCGTCTTTCCCCCCAACTCCAGTTGATTGCGGAGAGGTTTTTTGCCGTCATTGGCCTTGGCTGTCCGCTGCACTAAGACCTGTTTGTTGAGGATAAGCGGTTCGGTAAAAAGATATTGGGATTTGACGTCGCTCGTAATCGGGATGTTACGGGCAATGACGTCATACTGGCCTTTCTCCAATGCCTCGAAACTTTCAGTGAGGTTCATTTCCAGATGAGTCTGTATCTCGAGGCCGGAAATTTTGGAAATGGCTTGGCTTAATTCATATTGGAAACCTTCGATGGTATCGCCCGCGATGTAGTAGCCCGATTGGTTGTATTCCGTTACAAGCCGCAAAATCCCTTCTTTTTGGATTTCCGGATAGTCGCGCGTTGTGGGGAGGCTTCGGGTGTGCAGATGCCACAACATACACATGGTTACAAGTACAAGGACAAGCAAACCGGTGTATAGTTTTATCCATCTTTTTGATTTCATGCGGAATCAATTATTGAAAGTGACAGCCACACCCATTTTTAAGACAAAGGGATCTAACGGGTAATGGGCAAAAGAGAAGTAATTCGGACTGACAAAGAAAGAACCCACATTATACCCCATGACGAAGAAACGCGCCTGCTTCAGGTGGAAATTGGCGTATGCGTTGATAAGCGGATAATTACCGACTTTGACTTCATCCTGCACTTGAAATTGCTGGGTGGCAGGTTCGTAATAAGGCGCGTAGTAGGCGGTGTTATAATACATGTTTACGCCCAATTGCATGGTCAGCACCTTCGCCACTTTGAAATGGATATACATATTGGAATAGACGCTTATCTTCGGAAGCGGCAAAACACTTTCATCGCTACTTAACTGATAGGCCACTTCGTTTTCCCATCCGAAAGCCCGGTACATCAAATCTTGTTTGATACGGGCATGAATTACTTGCAAGTTCCCGTTTTTTTGCTCCGGGACTCCTTGTTGGTTGAAGAAAACGAAATTTTGTATGCTTTCGACACCCGCCGACAATTGGGTGCGCGTAGATTCCAAGTCAATTTTGGCTCCTGCATAGATTTGTTGCGTCATGTTCAAATCCGGATTATCCCACCAGAAGTAACGCGAATGGAAATGACGCATGTAAAAAGCAGGCGTCGTGTTCTTGATGTATCCTTCGGCACGGATAGTGGCGTCTTTCTTGAACAACTTGAACTGCGTTTGCAAATTTCCTGTTGCCCGAAACTCGCCAATGTCGTCACCTACGACACAGAGTTCGCCTCGTGCGTTATAGGTTAAAAGGCTTCCTCTGCGTTTGGATATTTCAGCACCGATGTAGGTGGAAAATTCGTCATAGGTTTGATTAAGCGGGAAATGGATTGTAGAGGGCGTAGCGTCGAGCCCGCTCCCGTAGACGGGGTCGTAGTCAATACCCGGAATGGCTGCCGGAAGTTTGAATTTCCGTTTGTCGAATGTGACAAAAGCCGTAATGCCGAATTTCGCCCAATCTTGGAAACCTTCCCGGAGGGAGAGACCGAATGTATTCTTCAGGTTCCACCACGAGGTTTGGTCGTTGACGAGATCTCCTGTCTCCAGTCCGAATACACGTGGTTCGCCGTATGGATTCAGATAACAATCGTTCAAATTGCTCCCGTCTTCGCTTCGGAAACGGCGGCGGTTATCCTGATACTCAAGCGTATGGATGATGCTTGAAACAGGAATAAATACCATGACCGGATTACCGAGTGAATCGACCTGCCCCTCTACTTCCCGTTCAAATCCCAAGTTATAGCGGTGGCTCAAGAAATATTGCTTGCCGCGCACATGGTTCCACACATTGACCGGATAACGGACATCGAATGATTTCGGGTCGTTCGTGTTCCGCTCGCCGGCAAAATATTGGTCGGGATGCGTGATGACAGAGTCGTTTGCCAATCCCCCGTTCTCGTAATTGGTAACACTGAAATTACCCATGTAAGCATGAGCCTCGTAGCGGTCTGAGCGGTAACTCCCGAAAATACGGTAACTGATGACCTTGTTCCCGTTGTTTTTGTAGTGTCCGCGACTGTAAATGTAATCGAAATCACCACCGACGTTTATTTTAGGGCCAAAGTTCATCGTTAAGGTTCCTTTCAACCGTTCGTTTTTGCTCTGGCTTCCGCCCATGGTCGTGTACAAGACATGCGTATATGGCACACGGGTGTCATAAAATTCAGCGTTCAAAGGGGTGGTAATATAATAGTCGTATGCGTCGGCAAAAATGAAATCGCGTGCCTCTTTGCGTTCGGAAAAGATGCGCGTTTGTGCCGGCGATCCCGTGTTAGAAAGATAACCGACCGCCAGCGAGTTGGCCTCGACCAACGTGCTGTTGCCGAAATTGAGTTTATGCGTATCCATCGGGGCGATATACCTGTCCCCCAACAAAGGTGTCAGCCTGTATGCCGTAGCCCGCTTGTTGGAAGCCGATGCGCTGTCCGGAATCAAAAGACTGTCCGGCACTTCTTGACTGGCCTTGGAAAGGTTGCTCAACGAGAATCCCCTCCGTTCTCCTCCCGGTCGGCGTTGCGCCTGCAAGACAGAGACAAACAACATGGATAGTAAGAGTATGTACCAATACTTTTTCATCGCGGCAAAGATAGTGCTTTGAGCGCAAAGAATAAAGAAATAATTGAGAATTGACAATGCTTTGCACTTTTGCTTTACCATTACTTCCCGAGCCGTTCGACCTTTGCTTAGTAAGCAGGCTGAAAACTGCTCCCTAAGCAGACCCCCTCACTACTTAGGGACGCGACTGCTGTCTGCTTATCGACGCGACGAAGGTCTGCTTAGTAAGCAGTTTGGAAGGTGTTTGAGATGTAATCCTTAAAGGTGTAAATAATGTTAATGATGAAATAAAATAGAGTTGAAATTTGGATTATCCAAAATGGATCAGTATATTTGCAACTGATTATAGGAGAATAATAATTTATTTTTAATAGCATTATATTTGAATTTTATATTGATTTTTTATTAGTTTCGTTTTTAATATTTTTTGATCTGAATTTTATACTGAATACTGATTTTTAATTTTATATTGATTTTTCTTTTGAATTTCTTAGTTTTATAAATCTTCTCCTGTAATTAAATCGTTATTTTTTTTGCTGCCTTGAGATAACAAGGGCGATATGATATTATCATTATTGAATGTTGTATTTGGCCTGTTATTCGGTAGGGGTAGGCTTATCCTGACGTGAAGTTGAATATGTGTAGCTGAGGAAGCTATATGGATAA
>CALUTX010000238.1 GCA_944323815.1 uncultured Parabacteroides sp.
TGCATAACTTAATCAGACGGGTCGCCTCTTTCACCTTTTCGGCAAGGAGATCCACGTCCAAATCGCCGTTCTCAATGTCCGAGACCAGTTTACGTAGCTTTTCAATCGCCTCTTTATAGGTTTCTACTGTTTCCATGTTTTTATCTGTTTGCTTTTTGGGAATTGTCTTAGGAAGTTGTTTCGACCTGTTTGTGCGTCACGGTCGAATGGAGCTCTCCGTCAGCCATACGTGTCGTCAGCACATCGCCCACTGCCACTTCTGACGCATGTTTGACAATGCGTCCGTTGCGCAATGTCAGGCTGTAACCGCGCTTCAACACATAATCCGGGGAAGCCATCTTCACGAATTGTTCTGTCAGTTGTACAAACCTGTGCCCTTCGGCCAGCCGGTTATCGACGCTTCCAACCAAACGCAGACGCAAAGTATCTATGACAGATTGCTGTTGCTTTAGCAAAGAGGTGGTCATGACCGGCAGTTGTCCGCCTAAACGTTGCAGCAAAGAGCGGTCACGCTCGATGCGGTTTACAACCAGCGTTGGCAAGCGATTCCCCAACTGTTGCAATCGGTTTTTCTGCTGTGTCAACCGATCCGTCACGCGCAGGTAAAAGGTCTGTTGCAATTGCGCCACCTCATTGGCAGCCTGGTCCATTTGGCTGATTAGAAACTCGGCGACGGCCGTTGGCGTTTTCATCCGTGTATGTGCAACCAAATCGACAATCGTGTCATCTCGTTCGTGCCCGATGCCCGTCACAATCGGAAGTGGAAATTGGGCACAGTTGGCGGCCAACAAATAAGAATCAAAGCTGTTCAGGTCGGAGGTGGCGCCTCCGCCGCGAATAATGACGACCACGTCAAAACAGTCCCGATACCGGTCAATGCGATCAAGAGCAGCAATCACCGACTCTTCCGTGCGTTCTCCCTGCATGATGGCAGGAAATAACTTGATATAAAAAGGATAACCCGCTTTGTTGTGTAGCAATTGATTCAAGAAATCCCCGTATCCGGCAGCCGTCGGAGAAGAAATAACCGCTACCCGACGGGGTAAAATAGGGAAAGGCAACTCTTTATTCAGTTCGAATACGCCTTCGGATTTCAGCTGTCGGATGATTTCCATGCGTTTACGGAGCATGTCGCCTAAGGTATAGGCTGGGTCAATGTCCCAAACAGTCAAATTATACCCATACAATTCGTGAAATTCTACCGAGACATTCACCAACACTTTCAGACCGGAAGCAAAAGCTTGTCCCGTCTCCATCTCAAAATAGGGTTTCAACATCCGGAAAGTTCGCGCCCAAATCGACCCTCTTGCTTTGGCAAGCAGTTGCCCTGTTTGCGGGTCTTTCTCAATAAATTCTAAGTAACAATGTCCCGATGCGACGTTTGTACGGACATCGCTCATCTCCGCGCGTACCCAATAGGTCTCAGGGAAAGATGCTTGAACAGCTGCCTTCACCCGGTTGTTCAATTCCTGCAAAGAGATTCCTTGCCGCTCCCCTTTGTCAACGTTTGCCTGCATGTTTCCGCCCTTTTTTGTACGCCTTATACACATCCGGAATGCCATATCCCAACGTTCCGTCCGGGTGTTTGTACTGACTTGAATAACGGCGCAACAAGTTTAATATCGACTGACTATCCAGCCACGGAAGCGCTTGCCAAAGGCAAACTCCCAATCCTGCCAAGATCGGTGTGGCAAACGAAGTCCCGCTTGCATACTGGATATTCCCGTCCGGCCCGGTTACACAACTGCCCGTTCCCAATGCCACGACATCCGGTTTGATACGCCCATCAGCAGTAAGGCCTGTGGAGCTGAATACGCTTTTCTTTTTCTTCTTGTCAATCGCTCCGACTGTACAGACTTGCTCGGCATCCGCCGGGAAAGTTATCTTTTCCCAGTCACTATTTCCTTCATTCCCGGCACTGCAAAAAAGCAGAATGCCTCGTTCTGCCACCATTTTCGCCGCCCGGCTGATGAGGGCTGTCTGGCCGTTCAAATCGGTCTGCCGGTAAGAAAGTTCTTGCGCATCGAATTCGAAATAGCCCAATGAGGAAGAAATCACATCCACACCGACACTGTCTGCATATTCCACCGCAGCTGTCCAATAATCTTCTTCAATCGGATATTCCGAATGGCTGTCCTCGCTTTTCAAGAGCAAATAAGAGGCTTCGGGAGCCGTTCCAACCATCACGCCCGGAAGGTTGGCCGCCAAGCAGGAAAGCACTTTCGTCCCATGGTCGTCGTCCCCAAAGACGCTTTTCCCCGGAAAAACAACGTTGTAAGTCCCTAACAACTGCAACGAATCAAATACCTTCATTCGATTTACATGCCTGAAACCTGCGTCAATCACGGCGACCCGCATACCTGCTCCTCGGAATCCGGATTTATGGAGTTTGACGCCATTCAGCATCCGGATTTGTTCATACGCATATCCATACGGATCCTTCAGTGGCTGATCCGACGGAGCAAGCTGTTCCTTATCCGAATCTTCTGCGGGTTGCTTCAATTCACCTTTCCAAACCCATTGCACAGAATCGACAATGGATAACTTTTGCAAACGTTCGATGACCATGCTGTCAGCGCTTTCTACCACCACTGTCGCGAACCACTTACTTTGTACAACCGGCCGGACGCCTGTCGATGCCAACTTCTCAATGTAAGCCGGAGAAATGGGAAAATCAGTCGGTGTAATCGCAACATTTTGTCGGTGTCTTCGCTCAATGGCTTGTCGGGACAAGAACTTCTCCGGTTGGTCTATCCGGAAACCGCCATCGCCCTTATCCTTCAAATAGACCCGAAAACGATATTGCTCGGTAGCCGATAAACCGGCGACCAAGCAACACAATATGAATCCAAATAGATATTTCATTTATTATAATAGGTCGTCATAAATAGGGATTTCACGTTTGACGCTTTGGCGCAACGATATGAGCGTCTCTGTGGCTGTCACGCCCGGTATTTCTTGAATTTGCGTGTTCAACAATTCCATCAAATGTTCGTTGTCCCGTGCATACAACTTAATCAACATCGTGTAAGGTCCCGTTGTGAAATGGCATTCCACTACTTCCGGAATCTTTTCAAATTCGGGAACAACATCTTTGTACATCGAGCCTCGCTCCAACTTCACACCGATATAAGTACAGGTGTTATATCCCAATACTTTCGGATTGATATGATAACCGGAACCGATGATCACGTTCATGTCAATCATACGTTGCACGCGCTGATGGATGGCAGCACGAGAAACACCACACTCCTCTGCGACATCCTTAAAAGGAATTCGGGCATTCCTTGAGATAATATTCAAGATCTGCCGATCCAATTTGTCTATCTTCTCCATTGCTTACTTGCTTTTGTTTTTCGATTTAAAGTATCAAAAGTATATATTTAAATCCAATATCATATCATTTTGAAAGAAAAAAGTAGGATTTTTATAAGAAAAAGGGACGAACGTGCCATTCTGCACATCCGTCCCCTTTATTTGCTTACAAATACGTTATTTCTTGTCTGCGTCCTCTTTTACAATTTCGAGCAGTTCTATCTCGAACTTCAACGTCTTGTTCGGCCCTATATCGCTTCCTGCACCGCGTTCGCCATAAGCCAATTCAGACGGAACCCAAACGATGTATTTTGAACCCACCGGCATCAACTGCAGAATCTCTGTCCAACCTTTAATCACGCCGTTTACCGGGAATTCAGCCGGTTCGCCTCGGTCAACAGAGCTGTCGAATTTGGTTCCATCCAACAGTGTACCCGTATAGTGGACTTTCACACGGTCTTTTTCTGTCGGTTTCTCACCTGTTCCCTCTGTAACAACTTGATACTGCAAACCACTTTCCGTCGTGAATACGTCTTTCTTTGTTTTATTTTCTTCCAAGAACTTCTCGCCTTCCTCTTTATTCGCATTGGCTTCGCGTGTCTGAACCTGCATGAAATAGGTTTGGATGAAAGCCTGTGCAGCCTGCGGCGTCATTCTCATAGCAGCCGAATCATTCTTCAGAGCAACTTCAAAACCGGCCAACAAATCGTCCATATTCATCGGTTCGCCGGGGGCACCTTCCATCATCTGACGGAATTGGGCGCCATTGGCAATACCTATGGCATAACTTGCACTGTCTACACCCGTTTTCAACGATGCGCTTCTGTGTGAGTTCCCACACGAAGTCATTCCCATTGCTACAAGAACCGTAGCAACCAATACGCTAATCTTCTTCATCTTCTTTATTTTATTATATCCAATAATTCAACGTCAAATCTCAAAGTGCTGTTTGGTTCGATTGCATTGCATGCTCCGTGTTCGCCAGAG
>CALUTX010000239.1 GCA_944323815.1 uncultured Parabacteroides sp.
TTTTGTGAACAACTATACGGCGGTGGAAGCCTCTATCGCTGTCGCCGGCTTGAACTTCAACTGGTACGACCAGACGAAAGACCAAGTGTACAGCGGTAAGCGTACCTCCAGCTCCGCCAATTTTAAAATCAACCTTTTATCCATCGACTTAGGTATCGTCTTTTATTTGTAGTGTATGGCACAAAGAAAGAATAAATGGAACTCCCTCATTGTCAATTGTCAATTGTTCATTGTCCATTGCCTTTTGGTGAGTTGTATCGAGAACGACTTACCCTATCCGACCATCGTCGGGCAGATTGAGGAGATGGCAGTCACAGGAATGCAGTCGGCACGTATCCAAAGCACAGCCAACACTGTGGAAATAACGGTAGCCGATACAGTCGACCTGCGCCGTGTCCGTGTGGAGAAGTTGGTCGTGACAGAAGGCATGACAGTGCGACCCGATTCCGCTGCTTGCCTGGATTACCTGCATTTCCCGGAGACCGGTTTTACGTCGGCGGACAGTCTTCCCGAAGAGGCGAATACCTACATGGATTTCCGCAATCCGGTGAATTTCCGCCTGAGTTTGTATCAGGACTACGAGTGGACGGTCACCGTCACGCAAGCCATTGAGCGGACGGTAAAGGTGAAGAACCAAGTCGGCTCGGCACTTATCGACCCGCATACGCGGAACGTGATTGTCTATGTAGACTCTACGGCACAGCCTTCGCTGCGGAACATTGAGATAGAAGCGTTCCAATTGGGTAGCTCCATCGCACAAACGGTACCCGATCCCATGCAGGTGACGGACTTCACCCGCCCGCGTCTTTTTTATGTGACGGCTTTCGACGAGACGGAAACGTGGACGGTGAGCGTGCAATACCCCAATGCCAACGTGCAACTGATGCAACTATCGGCATGGACGCGCCGGGCTTACGTGAGTGGTTCGCTATCGCAAGGCGATGTCGCTGCCGAATACCGCAAGGCGGGTGAGGAAACATGGGAACCGGTGCTCTCGCATGAAATCACTCGGGACGGAGAGGATTTCCTGATTCTGATGACCCATCTCTCGCCCGGCACGGACTATGAATACCGCCTGACGCTGAACGGCGTGGTGGGCGAGGTGCAGACCTTCACGACCGACACGGTCATGTCTGTCCCTAACCTGAACTTCGACGACTGGGTGCAGCGGAACGAACGCACGTGGTATCCCAATCCGACGCTCGACGATGCCGACCATTTTTGGGATTCCGGCAACGAGGGCGCCAGCATCGCCAGTCGTAACCCGACCATGCCAGAGACGGGCGATGTGGTTTCGGGGCGTGCCGTGCGGATGGCTTCCGACTATATCAGCATTGCCAGCAAGTTCGCGGCCGGGAATATCTACACGGGCGACTTTGTGGGGCTGGCAGGCATCGAAGGGGCAGAGCTTGACTTCGGGCAGCCTTATACCGGACGGCCTTCTGCCTTGAAGGGGTATTATAAATATGCGCCGGGTACCATCGACCAAGCGAAGGCGCCTTATGATGCCTTGCTGGGACAAACCGATTCATGCCATATCTACATCGGTCTGTTCGATTGGAACACGCCGTTCCGCGTGAATACGACAACGGGTACTTTCGTGGATTTGACGTGGAACAACGAGTCGATGATTGCCTTTGGCGAGCTGAAAACGAACCAACCGACGACGGGCAGCGACTACACGCCGTTCCGTATCGACCTGACTTATCGCGATTATTTCACTCGCCCGACTTACATTCTGATTGTCGCGTCGGCAAGTAAGTATGGCGACTATTTCACGGGCAGTACGAGCAGCGTGATGTATCTGGACGAATGCGAACTGGTGTTTGAATAAGGAGTAAAAATGGTTACCCGGCGGGTAAATAAGATTAGATAGGAACAAATGGAAAATGGGACGGGAGGAAATTTTTTCCGCTCCCGTCCGAAAAAATATGGGACAGGAACGAATATGAAACGGAACAGGTGGATAATCGGATGGGTAGCAGTGCTGCTGAGTGTGCTCGGAATGGAGAAGGGATGGGCGATAGATGTCAAGACAGCAGAAGAGCTGAAGAATGCGTTAGGTTCAAATGCTGTTTTAAATGGAAACGTTGTGACATTGACCGGAGATGTGAATTTGGATAGCAACAGCGGCGGATTGAAAATTGTTGACGGGACAATGACATTAGATTTGGGAGGAAAGACATTGACTTATGACAGAAGTTCGATTTCTGCTCCTTCAAGTAAGGATATAGCAATAGAGGTTAATGGAACAAATGCCTGTATTGTGGTAAAAAATGGAAAGATTATGGTAAAAGCGGCTAAAGGAGAGGATGCTTCTGTAATTGGAAGTGGAGGAGATGGTTCCAATGCTTTTGCCATTATTTTAAATGCAGGGGAGGTTTCAGTTATAGATGTAAATTTAACGGCTGTTCCAGGTAGTGGAGGAAAGGGTGCTTTGTTTGGCAGTGATGGTTCGGCAGGTTCTGCATGGGTGATAGACGCAAATGGTATATATACATTAGGCGATATGCTTCCCTATGGCACTTATTTCTCTGTTCCTCAAAATATCAATTATGAAGAGGCTGGCGGTGGTATTAATCAGCAAAATGCTACGATTTCTCTTGTTACTTACAATGTGAACTATAATCCAAATGGTGGAACAATCACCACTCCCGGAATTATTACATATAATATAGAAACAACCGGTTTTACTCTTCCTGCAATCGAAAAAGCAGGCTACAAATTCAACGGTTGGAAATATGAAAGTTCTCTTGTTGACCCGAATAACCTCCCTGCTACAAGCAGCCGAGAAACGGAACAAACCGTAGAGTTTATAGCTGATTGGACACCAATTCCTTATAAAATAACGTATGATGTGCAAGGAGGCAAAGCAATTCCCGATAGCACTTATACCATCGAGCAGGGCATTTCCGAACTCCCTATTCCTGAAAGAGAAGGTTTCGTCTTTGACGGCTGGTATCGTGATGATGTGTTGGTAACTTCTGTTCCGAAGGGAACCGGTGACGTGACGTTGCTCGCTCGTTGGGAAGCGATTACCTATACTTTGTCTTTTGTAACCAATAATGGAACAACCATAGAGCCGATTGTTTATACATATACGAATGCGAATACGGTATCATTGCCTGCCGACCTGACCAAAGCGCATTATACGTTTGACGGTTGGTATGATGAAAATGGAACAAAACTCGAAAGTGTTCCTCTGTCTTCCAAAGACAATCAAACCAAAATAGAAGTAACCATTTACGCCCAATGGACGCCGGTCGAATACACCATTGCATTTAATACAAACGGCGGAACTTCATTGCCTTCCAAAATATACACCATCGAAACGGACACCTTCAAGCTCCCTACCCGCTCGACGAAAACCGGTTATACCTTTGTGGGCTGGTACAAAGACGAAGCCTTGACAGAACCTTTCGGTACGGAAGTACCCCAAGGCACAACCGGTGACTTCACGCTGTATGCTAAATGGGAACTGGCGCAATACAAAATCGAATACGATACCTATCACGGCACGAACCCAGCCGATGCGCCGACTTCATACACCATAGAAGATAAGGTAATCCTTCCTACCCCGACGCGCTCCGCCTTCACTTTTGCCGGTTGGCATCAGAGCGAGTTGTTGGACGATGAGGCGCAAACCTATATTGCTGAGGGTACAACGGGGAATAAAACCTTTTATGCCGAGTGGAGCGCGGGGAATGTATTGAAAATCATTCGCCCGGAAGGTGGAACGATTACGGTAAAGGCGGGCGCGACGGAGTTACAGTCCGGCGACCGGGTGGGTATCGGCACGATGCTGACCGTTACGGCAACGCCAGCCTCTTCCGATTATGCCTTTTCCGAGTTGATTATCAATGGGACTTCTTATACAACTGTTCCGCAGACGGTCCAAATGCCTGCCGATGGCGGTTTGACCGTTTCGGCCCGTTTTGCCGACTTGCGTCCGGCGGCAACGGTTTCCATCTATTTCGATCTTCCGGCAGGTGTGACTGCCACAAATCCGGCTGGTGGCGAGGTGGTCGAAGCGGTGACGAGCGGCGAAACGCTTGAATTCCGCCTTTCGGTGGATGCAGCTTATTTTGAGTCGGTCGACGCGATGCAGGTGCTGGCCAACGGTACGCCGATTGAAGCGGACGCCGATGGCATCTATCGCTTGGAGGATTGCACGTCGGACGTGATTGTGAGCGTGACGGGGTTGGTTGGTGCGACACATGAGATTGTGCTGCTTCCTTCTCTCAATGGCGTGGTTGCGTTTGACGGGGATGACGGTACGGAAACTTCTCGGACGG
>CALUTX010000240.1 GCA_944323815.1 uncultured Parabacteroides sp.
GGCAAACGAGCGGACACCCAGTTCGTACATCTTCTCGAACTTGTTTAGGACGTTCATCCGGTCTTCTTTCGTCCACTGAATGTCTTGTCCCGGATGGATGGCCCAGACGAAATTAACTTTATTGGCTGCTGCCTCTTGGGTCAGTTCGCGGATTTGCGCGGCCTCTTTTTCCGGATAGGGCTTGCGCCAGTTTTGATAGCTGTTATAGGGGTCGTCTTTCGGGCCGTAAATGTAGGTGTTCAGTTTCATGCGGCCGTAAAAACGCAGTTGTTCGATGCGGTCGGCGTGGCTCCAAGGGTCGCCATAGAAGCCTTCGACGGTTCCCCGATAGGCAACGTCGGGATAGTCGATGATGTTTCCGGTTGGCAACGTGATGTTGCCCGATGAA
Source organism: uncultured Parabacteroides sp. (assembly GCA_944323815.1). Classification (GTDB taxonomy): domain Bacteria; phylum Bacteroidota; class Bacteroidia; order Bacteroidales; family Tannerellaceae; genus Parabacteroides. The sequence continues at coordinate 389 of CALUTX010000240.1, forward strand.
TCGCGCGTAGCCAACTGCGTCAACGTTTGGGCTGCATAGAAGAAACCCGTTTCGTCTTGTGCATGAATTTGAATCTCTTTCTTATTTGTCTGGGTGATGAAGATGGCATACGCGCCGACACGGTTTAACGGAGCCTCTTTGAAGGATTCTTTCACCAAAAGAATAGACGGCGCGTCGGCCTGTGTCTTCAGCGGAAACACTTCCGACAGGATACGGACTACGTCTGCATCTGGTTTCACACTGTTTTCGGCAAAGGCAATTCCTTGGCCGGGCGATAGGATTAATGATTTGTTGGAGAGCACCACCTCCTGCGGCTGCGGGTAGACGGCGGGCAACGGCGTTTGTGCCTGCAAGATCCCTCCGACAAAGAGGGCGGCTGTTAGTAAATGAAATTTCATTGAGTAAAAAAATAAGCGCCCGGAGGCAAATTCGATTTCCGTTGCGGGGAAACGGATTTACCTCCGGGGAAAGTTTTTATTTGTCTTTAACTGAAAAAAGCAACGTCTTGCTATTTGTGTCGCACCATTCGACGAGAAGCCGGCGCAACGCCTTGTATTCAGCGGGCGTATAAAGCTGTTTGTCCAATTTGAGGCTGCGGGTTACGTGGACGGTCTGCCCTTCCTGACGGATGGAATAGGTCAGGGTACCAGCTTCGTTGCGGAGGGTTTCCTCCTTTACCGGGGTACAAAGCTCCATCCCGTCGGCGCATTCGATTTGATACTGGTAGCTTTCGTCTACCGGACGGGAAATCCACAGGTTTTCCGAACGTTTGCTGTTGAAATAGCCGTAGGGTTGGTTGGCGATGCCTTGTACGGCGTCGGGCAGGACGAGCCTTGCGTACCCGTCCTTAACTGCTAACGCGATAGAATCGTTGCTCTCCGGCTTGTATTCGGAAAAGTAGGGGAGTAGGGTCTGCCCGACGGTCACCTGCTTGGCCACCTGCCAATTCGTTTTTTCTCCCGTGAACGTGAAGTTCCCTTGAATCCGATAGTCTTCGGGGATGGCAAGCGTCACCCGTTTTCCGGTCGCGAGGCTGAACAGCGGCATCTGGTTGAAACTCGTCATTTGCGGGCGCATTTGGGAGTGGACGGAGAAGAGGTAGATGTCCCCGCCTACCATACATTTTACATACAGTTGTCCGATGGCCTTCAAAGCGGCTCCTTGCGCGATGGAGGCACGGAGGCTTACCATCGGTTCGGCCTGATAACCGGCACCGTTCAGCAGTCCGGTGAGGAGGTTGATTTTCTCAGCGGTTGTCCCGTAAGCGGTGCGGATGACATCGTCGGCTTTCCGCAGCCGGTAACCGGTCTGTTCCAAAGAAAGTGGACTATCGGCGAGGTCGTTCCGGACGTAGGATAAAATGGATTTCAGCTTTTCCGCATCGTCCGCTTTACCGGCGGTCAGGTTTTCGGCGATAGTTTGGAGCTGGATGTCGCCGGCGGGATTGAACTGTTTGAAGAGGCTACCGAATGCCGCCTCTTCAGACGCAAAGGTCGTGGCAGCGAAGTAGGGCACGTCGCCGTTGGCAACGGAAACGTACGGGGCGCGTGATTCAGCCGGCAGGTTGCGCAGCGTCCACGTGGTCGTGCGCTGTCCGTTTTCCTCCTGAACGGACGGCTTGGTGTTGTTGCAAGCCAGCGTGTAGGCAACGGGCTTGTCTGCCGGCGTCGTGATACTCAGCGTATAGGTTTTGACCGGTGAAGATTGGAGCAACTCTTCGAAGATGTCCAGTTCGGGCAGGTATCCCGCCTTGGAGGTCAGGGTGTAATCCAGATAGATGGTCGCGCCCAGTTCCAGGCCCGTATGCACCACAACCATCTCTTTCAACCGATTGTAGGCCGGCGCGTTGGCGGCTGCATGGGGCAAAGACTCCACAAAGGCGTTTGCCGGTGTCTCGATGATAGTACCGTCTTTTTGTTTGGTGTAGGAGGTGTTGATTTTCAACTCCTGATATTGCGGGTCGTAGACGATGAACGTCTCCCCATACGTGCCGTTCATGGCCGTGTGGGTAAAGAGTGTCAGCTCCATGCTGCAACGAAACTCTTGGCTTCCGTCGGGATGGAGGGTCCATGCCTTGGTGAGTTGCTTGTATTCCGCCTCCGGTTCGGCTGATACGGCGAAGGTGAGGCAGAACAGCGCGAACAGCAGTGTGATTATTCTTGTTGTCATTGCGTAATTCATTTGTTGTTTATTTTTGAATGGTGATGTAATCTCCGAATGCCTTATGCGCGTTGACCGCATCGCGGAAGCCGCTCCAGTCGGCAGCCTCGTAGACCCGTTTTTTCAACGCCAGCTTCTGATGCAGGACGATTTGATTATCTGCTTGCCGGAGGGAGCCTTCGAAATCGGCAGCTCCGCTCTCTTTCTGGTCGTCGCGGGCTTCGGTCGTCATCCGATAGCCGTTGGGAAGCTGAATCGTCTCGTCCAGTTCCACCAACCGGGAGCAGGCATCTTTGAAGCCGTACTGCCGTTCCTCCAGATTAGTGTCGATACGCAGGTAGCTTTTCACCTGGTTGTAGAGGTTGTTCATCACCATCGGTTTGAACAGCATCTCGTCCTTGCCCACGATGGCATAATCCGGGATTTCATAGCGGAACGTAATCCGAATCGGAGCCGCTTGATAGTCTTTCGGGTTCTTGCCATAGTCCACGTCGGTGAGGCGGGCTTTGGGCGAAACGGCGAGCAGCTGGTTCTCCATCGCGTTCTCCCATTGCGACTGCCAGCCGGTGGTGAAGATACGGCGGATGTTGCTGTCCGACTGCCCTTCGGCGGTAATTGTGAATTCGCCGGTCAACGTACCGTCGGCCTTCAGCTGATTGGAGGCTTTGATGCGGACGTAATGGTTCTCGGGCGCGGAGACGGGCGTGATGCAGAGGTCGGAACCCTCGGGGACGCCGGGCAGGTAGTTCTGCTGTTGTTCGGCGCTGCTCCAGAGCTCGCGACAGAAGGGTACCCACGTCGGGTCGAGCGGCATGTAGGTTCCGTTGGAGAGTTTCACGACAGCCACACAGTGGTTGAAGTGGTCCGCCGGGATGCTTTCCACGCGGCTTCCCGCCATCGTCATCGCCGGGTAGGCTTCGAATCCCGCCATGCGCAGGAAGGCAATCAGCGTACCGGCAATGTCCTTGCAGACCCCGCAGCGGTCCGTGTAGTTCATCTTCAAGTTGTGCAGCGTGTAGCCCTCGCCCTTGCCCATCGTGATGCCGGCGTAGCGGATGTTGTCGGCGACCCAGTGGGTGAGGACGGCGATTTTCTCCATTTCCGTCTTCTTTCCCTTGATGAGTTCGTCCACCTTCTTTTGCGCTTCGGGGATGGCGTCGAAGCTGCCATAATCTTCGTTCACCTTGTTGAACCAAAGCGACTTTTCCCGCCAGTTGGGGGTGGAAGACATCATCAGCTTGGGCGCGGCGTCGAAGAGGTCGACCATGTTCGGCTCGCGCCGGGTCGGTAGGATGTCGGTGCGCGTGAAGGTATAGGACTTCTGCCCGTTCTCATAGCGCATCGAGGAATTGCACTCGCCTTGGTAGAACTGGAACTGCATCTCCTTCTCCATCGGGATGGTGACCTTGTAGACCTTGCGGACGGTCGGCTCCGAAACCCAGAAGGGGACGATGTCGTAGAATTGTCCGCGCATGGGCGGGATGAAGCGCGATTCGTCCTCCTCTCCGGCTGCCAGCAGTGCGTAGGTGAACCCCTTCTTGTTGATTTGGTAGTCGATGATGTCACCCTCGTCGAGGTGCCCCACCTCCATCATGATTTGCCGGGCGCCCCAGTAGATGGCGCGTGCCGGAGCAACGTAGTCCTCCTGCTGCGTGATGTCGCGATTGATGACGTCGCCGTT
>CALUTX010000241.1 GCA_944323815.1 uncultured Parabacteroides sp.
TCTTTGCGCAAATATATAATATTAGGGCATCATGCCAAAAAGCATCACGCAAATGAACCAAACTGTTTAAAATTTTTTCGCCAAACAGTAGGACAAAACAAAATTATCGCTTACCTTTGCAACGTCAAATAAGGTCAACAGGGTGCATTCGTCTAGTGGCCTAGGACGCCGCCCTCTCACGGCGGAAACCCGGGTTCGATCCCCGGACGCACTACTATCAAGAGCCTGCAGTTAGACACTGTGGGCTTTTTTGTTTTTATATCTCTTCGCCATAACGTAATCCGTCGGCAATCTCCCGGTGCTTGCGTGCCTGTTCCTGATCGCCCAAATGTAGGTAGGCTTCTGACAAATATTCGTGAGCCGCCGCATGACGCGGTTTGAGGTCGACCGCCTTCAGGAAGTCGGAAACCGCCTCTTCATAATATTTCAGTTGCAGATAGGATTTACCCCGGTTATATCGCGCCTTGAACGAACGCGGATTCAGGCGGACCGCCTCGTTCAAAGCAATCAGCGCCTGATGGCTGTCACCTATATCGAGAAGCGTCACCCCTTTTCGTACCCACGCATCCACACATTCGGGATAGAGTTTAATTGCTTTTTCAAACGAACGAAGAGCCGCATTCGGATCGTGCGCTTTCGTGATACATTCGTTGCCCATCAGATAATATTCATGCGCATATTCCTTTTGTATCTCCCGCCGAACATGTAACTCTTCTTGCAATTTCCGAATTTGCTCTTTTTGTGCGACCAATGCCTGCAATTTCAACCGAAGCAGACGTTGCACCTCACGCCTTCCCAACTCGTTTCGTTTCTCCACCGCAGCCGCAAACGCCTCCACGGCCTCTTTTACATCTCCCGCTTTCAACTGATCGGACGCACGTACATAGAGCCGTTCAGCCTCCCCCTCCGAAAGACTTTGTTCAATCAACTTGCGGTCATTAAACTGCCGGCTGAATTGGACAATTTCTTTCCGGACAAAAATATCATGCGGCTGAATCCTGTTTTTCAACACCAATCCTTCCAACGACGTGCAACGGCTCAAAGCCACATAGGTTTGTCCACCGGCAAAAATACCGCCCGTAAGGTCTACCACAACCCGGCTGAAAGTAAGTCCCTGACTCTTGTGCACCGTGATGGCCCAAGCCAAGCGAATCGGCAGTTGCTCGAACGTCCCGATTACCTCTTCCTCCACCCGTTTCTCTTTTTCATTATATTTATACCGATAGTTACGCCATGAAACCGGCTCGACCAAAAACTCCCGCCCGTCTTCGAGCAGCACAAAGACATTACCCCGTTCGTCAATTCCGGATATGATGCCTATCGTCCCGTTCACCCAACGCCGTTCATAATCATTGTCGATAAAAATCACTTGCGCCTGTTCTTTGATTGACAGATTCAACTGCGTTGGTAGCGATGATTCCGGGAAATCGCCTTCAATACGCCCATGCGCAATAAATTCATCGCCAGGCAACTCTGCCAACTTCCGTTCATTGATGAAATCCACCTGATCCCGCCGTGTCGCCAACGTGATATACATGTCCTCGTTACGGGGAACAAACTCCGGAAAACAACGGGCATTCAAAATCTCCAGCTCCGCTTTCCGAATCACATTACTGCGAATATGGTCTAATATATTGATAAAAACAGGATCCGTTTGCCGATACACCTTCTGCAATTCGATGGGGACCAGATTAATCTCTTTAAACACACGCGCAGAAAAGAAAAACGGACTGGAATAAAAAAGGTTCAGGATTTCCCGCTGGTCAGAAGGGACAACGGGCTCCAGCTGAAAAACATCGCCCACGAACAACAACTGTTTTCCGCCAAACGGCAGCCGCATATTCCCGGAGAAAACCCGCAAAATACGGTCCACGCAATCAATAATATCCGCCCGCACCATCGAAATCTCATCAATAATCACCAGCTCCAGTTCCTCTATCAGCTTGCGGTGCTTGCGCGTGTACTTAAAAAACTCGAAGATACGCCCGTTCTTCAGGCTCAAATCCGGGTCGTCCGGCAATATCGGGCGAAAAGGCAGTTTAAAGAAAGAATGAAGCGTCACCCCGCCCGCATTGATAGCAGCGATACCGGTCGGCGCCAATACGACATGCTTTTTCTTCGTATGACCACAGATGTATTTCAAAAAAGTAGATTTCCCCGTTCCCGCTTTTCCCGTCAGAAAAACCGATTGGCGGGTGTAAGCAATCAATTGCAAGGCATCTTGAAATTCCTTGTTATCTGTATCCAATAGCTGAGTATCCGATTTCTTCATCTGACAGACAACCGCCGTACCTTTTTCTTCAACGACAAATAAACAGCCATGCGTCTTTATACTCCGGCTGGATGCGCAATGCAGACAAATAGGCCTCTGCCGCTTCCCGGTTGTCAAACTTGTCCGCATAAATCCGGCATTTGCCGCCCCGCGTCACAATCCCCGGATTCGTACATTCCTTCCGATTGACACCAGCCAAATACTCATCCGCCTGCGTCTGCGTCGGGAAGCTGGCAATTACCACATGGTAAGTCTTGGCAGGTACCTGTTTCTTCGCAGCCGTTTGAACCGGTTCTAGACGTTTGTTTTCCGGCTTTTCCACCGGATTGGCAACCTCGTTACCCATCGGAAGAGATGTTTCGGTTTCCGCTTTTTGCTCATTTACAGGAGAGACCTTGGGCATCACCACCTCCGTCGGAACAAAACTTGCCGTATAGGTATCCGGATTGACCTCTTTCACCGGTGTGGACACCAATAAAAAGAGCGTGACAGCCGCAACAGAAGCAGCCACCGTACGCAACAGCCGCCGACTGACCGGAATATAGAAAGTATCTTTCTTCTGCTCCTGTCCAGCAATCACCGGCTCCGCCGTTTCTTCATGCGGATGTTGCAACGATGTCAACACCGGGAAATAAAACAGCGGCAGACCGTAGGAATCAATACTGAACCGCTCAGCACATCCCGGACGGAAAATCAATTGCCCCTCCTCTCCGAGGCTAAACGTCCCCAGTTCATCCATCGACAACGTTCCGTCACGTTGCAACTGGCGTTTGATTTCTTCCACATCTTCTTCCAGCATCCACAGTGCCTGCTGGTAATTCACCGCATACTGTTGCATATACGACTCGCACAGCAATCCGTCCGTATGCTGCAAAGTCGCATTAAAACCAATCTCCTTACGCGACGGTCGGAAAGCATGTTCTTCCTGCTCCCATTGCGCCGAAACGTCTTGCAAGACAAATCCTCCCAACTTTGGCACAATCACACAATCATGCACAAGGAGCAACCGTTCAATATGTGTTACGATTCTAAGCATACAACAAAGGTAGGGATTTGAGCGTATCCGAACAACAGTTCCGGGAAATATTTTCTACCTTTGCCCTCGTTATGCAAGGATTTTACCTCTTTTCGTATCTGACAAAAGCTGCTCCCTTTGCGGGAGGTTGGCTCGCCGACCGCCTGCTGGGAGATCCGGACGGTTGGCCTCATCCGATTGTCGGATTCGGAAAACTGATTACCCTGGGGGAAAAACGACTAAACACCGGAGGAAAACGGAAATGGAAAGGAGGTTGTTTGGCGTGCCTGCTGGTGGCAGGAACATTTCTGTCATGCCTGCTCTTACTTCGATGTGCGGCGCTCGTTCATCCGGTAGTAAGTACTCTTCTGACCGCAGTCGGCGTATTTTTCTGCCTGGCGGGGAAAACGCTTATCCAAGAGGTTAAAGCCGTATTCAAAGCTGTCGAACAAAGCGTGGAAGCCGGGCGCATGCAGGTCAGCCGGATTGTCGGACGGGACACCCCCCACCTCTCCGCGCAAGAAATCCGCACAGCTGCGCTGGAAACGCTCTCCGAGAACCTGAGCGACGGGGTCATCGCCCCGATGTTCTGGTTTCTCCTGCTCGGGCTTCCCGGAATGATGGCATACAAAATGATTAATACGCTCGACTCCATGATTGGATACAAGACGGAACGCTACCGGGAATTTGGCTGCGTGGCGGCGCGGCTTGACGATGCCGCCAATTATTTGCCTGCCCGCCTGACAGCCGGACTGATGTTGTTGGTTTCCGGCAAATGGAATCGGTTCAGATTCGTCAAACAGTTCGGACGGGCACATGCCAGCCCCAACTCAGGGTATCCGGAAGCCGCATTAGCCGCCATCCTCGACTGTCAATTCGGGGGGACACACGACTACTTCGGGCAACCGGTTGAAAAGCCCTACATCGGGACAAATGCCAG
>CALUTX010000242.1 GCA_944323815.1 uncultured Parabacteroides sp.
ACTTCGAAGACATTGAACAGGGCATTGCGGAAATGTACCGCGTGCTCAAACCCGGCGGGCACCTGATGATTTTGGAATTGTCCCGCCCCGAACACTTCCCGATGAAGCAGCTTTACAGCTTCTATTCCAAGACGATTATCCCGACGATCGGGCGCCTATTGTCCAACGAGCAAAAGGCCTACCGCTACCTGCCGGCCTCTGTCCGGGTTGTCCCGCAGGGGCAAGTCATGACAGCGATGCTCTCCCGAATCGGCTTTCTCGACGCGCAAGCGCATACGTTCACGTTCGGTATCTGTTCCATGTACACGGGTCGCAAGGGCAGTGAGCCGGACAAATAACAGGAATCTCAAACACGTTAGGTTATGCAAAAGTATGGTTTAATAGGATATCCGCTGGGGCACTCCTTCTCCAGAAACTACTTCAATCAAAAATTCGAGGCGGAAAAGATTGATGCCACGTATCTCAACTTTGAAATTTCAAACATCAAACAGCTAAAAACCGTATTGAAAGAAAACCCCGACCTGCACGGGCTGAACGTCACCATCCCTTATAAAGAGCAAGTCATCCCCTATCTGGACGACTTAGACGAGGATGCCCGCCAAATCGGAGCCGTCAACGTCATCAAATTCACCAAAGGAATGTTTGGGAAAACCAAGCTGAAAGGATACAATTCAGACGTCATCGGTTTTAAGCAATCCATCGAACCGCTCCTGAACGAGACACACCGCAAAGCGTTGATTCTCGGTACGGGCGGAGCCTCCAAAGCCGTCCTGCAAGGACTGAAACAATTGGGTATCGGCTCGACGCTGCTCTCCCGCAAACCCAAAGAGTCGTGCATCACCTATGAAGAGATTACGCCGGAAATGATGCAGCAATACACCGTCATCGTCAATACAACCCCCCTCGGGATGTTTCCCAACGTGGACGCCTGCCCCGCCATCCCTTACGAGCTATTGACACCGGAACACCTGCTTTACGACCTCCTGTACAATCCCGACGAGACACTTTTCATGAAAAAAGGCAAAGAGCGGGGCGCAACCGTCAAGAACGGCCTAGAGATGTTGCTCCTACAAGCCTTCGCCGCGTGGGAAATCTGGCAGAAATAAAACGTCCCCAAAAACAAAAAAAGGATGTGCCCTGTTCCCCTGGACACATCCTCCTTGCCTGCTCTTCTTTTTGTTTAATATTAATAATATAAAGTAATGAAATAACTTCTTGTCAAACCTTTATCATACCCTTTACTTCCCGTCTTTCCTTTCTTGTCAGACGGACATGCTACAAAGATACGTTTTTTATTGCAGGCTCATCTCCTTCCGAACGATTCACGAACAAAGGGTACCGGATATTGAACCAATCTGCCCGTAGCCCGTACCAATCAGTTTCTGGCTTGGTGCACGGTCAATTGCGGGAAGGGGAAATCAATGCCTTCGCGGTTGAATGTTTCATAAACCGCCTGATTGATGTCGAAATAAACGTCCCAGTAATCGGCACTTGCCACCCACACACGAACCACCACATTTACGCTACTGTCTGCCAAGGCATGCAAAGCGACGAAGGGAGCCGGCTCCTGAAGAATCCGCGTGTCACGGGCGATAATGGATGTAATCACCCCTTTTACCTTCTGATAGTCTTCGCCGTAATCAACACCGAAAGTCCAATCAACCCGACGCAAGGGCTCGCGGCTGTAGTTCGTGATGGCTCCGCCGCTTAAGGCACCATTCGGGATGTAGACCACCTTGTTGTCAGGTGTCGTCAGGATGGTATGGAAAATCTGGATTTCGCGGACGGTTCCGCTTTCGCCCTGCCCTTCGATATAGTCTCCCACCTTGAAGGGTTTAAATAACAAGATAATCAATCCTCCCGCAAAGTTGGACAGATTCCCACTCAACGCCATACCGACGGCGACACCTGCCGAAGCGAGCAAAGCTGCAAAAGAGGTCGTCTCGATCCCCAAGATGGCAACAATCGACACGGCCAGCAAGACAATCAACAGGACATTCACCAGACTTCCGACAAATGTCTTCACCGAAGGATCGATATTGCGCCTCGATAAAATCTTCCGAACCAAGCGGTTCAGCAGACTAATCACCAAACGACCTACGATAAAAACCAATAGCGCTTTTAGCAACGTCACACCCAGCGTCACTGCGTGCGCTTGCAGGGAAAGCCACCAAGACTCCCACATCATTGAAAGAATAACAGCCATTTTCCTTTTATTTATCTATTAGAAATTGTAGCAAAGGTATAAAGTTTTTTTATTCAAAAGAAGTGATGATTATAATGTGTAGTTTTGTCCGTAGTTAAAACCGTATCGCACATAGATAATGAAGCTATTCATCCTACTCATCGGCCTGTTTGCCTGTCTGGGAAACTGCTTTGCCCAATCCTATGAAGAGTTGCTCGAAAAGAGCTTTGACTTTATCGACAAGGGAGATTTGCCTGCTGCCGAAGCCAGCCTGAAGGCAGCCATGCGCAAAGAACCGGCCAATCCGCTCAATTATGCCCTGCTCACAAACTTAGGAACCGTGCAGCGCAGGCAGGGGAAACTCGAAGAGGCTTTGCTTTCCTACACCTCCGCATTAAGCGGTCATCCGCAGGACATCACGATTCTGGAAAACCGGGCTTCGCTTTACAGCGAATTGGGTGAAACGGATAAGTCGCTCAACGATTATAACACGCTGCTCGCCATCGAACCCGACCATCAGGAGGCACTCTATTGCCGGGGTCTCCTTTATATCCAAAAACAACAATACCTGTGGGCGGAACAGGATTTTGACAAGATATTGGAGATAAACGAGAAATCGGTTCGCGCCCGCCTCGGTCATGCGATATTGGAGAAGATGCGGGGAAATTACACCCAAAGCGAGCGCATCCTGAACTACCTCATCAACGAGATGCCGCGTGAATGGGTCTTATACGAGGAGCGTGCCGAGCTCTATTTCATGATGGGGAAAAACGCCCGCGCCATGGCCGACGTCAATAAAGTATTCATCGAAAGCAAGCCGACCGCCAATTTGTATGTCCTCCGTGGTAAAATCAAACTGGCCCAATATGAGAAGGAGCGGGCTGCCGAGGACTTCCGGAAAGCGGAAGAGATGGGGTACAACAAAGAGACCATCGCCGAGCTCATGAAACTGACGCAATAGGCAGAAAAAAGAAAACAGGATTCGGAGCTCCTGCCTCCTCCTCCTGTTTTCCCGCATTCAAACTATCAACAACTCCCTATGTATTTCTGTTTTCCCTAAGCACTCTTAAACACATAACTCCCGGAACCAATTTCTACCTCTACATAGCTCTCCGTCTCATTTACCTGCTGTACGCCCGGCATATTCCCCACGATTACATGATAATCCTTCGGGATGCGGACGATGGCCGTCGTATTACCCGGCAACGTGATATGCCATTGGAAAGCACCATCCTTCTTTGTCCAAGCGCTTTTTATCTCTCCGTAAACCGACTGGTAAGAGGCATCGACCGCATCCAGCCCTTCGGGGAAGACCGGTTCCATGACAAGCTTCTTGAAGCCGACGGCATCCGGTGCGCATGCGATACCGGCCAAATCCTCATAATACCAAATCAGCAGATCACCGAGCAGCATCACATGGTTTGCCGAGTTCATGGCTGGGTCCGCCGTATCGCCGTTCCAAAGCTCCCAAATCGTCGTCGCCCCTTTCTTAATCATGTAGCCCCAGCTGGGATAGCTCTCGTTCGTCAGGATTTTGTATGCCAAATCGACACGGCCGTTCTCCGTCAGTCCACGCATCAGATGCTGGATACCCAGCACGCCGGTGCTTACATGGCTGCCAAACTCGCCTTCGGTCTTCTTCACAATATTTTCAAAAACCTTGGCTTCATATCCCTCCGGAACAAGTCCCAAACGCAAGGAAAGGATATTGGCCGTCACTGTGTTGTTGCCATATTGCGCCGTTTCCTTATTGAAGAAGGCTGCATTGTAAGCCTCTTTCATCTTGGCCGCCTGTGCCTCATATCCGGCCACATCGGCATCCTGCCCACAAATGCGGGCAAACTCCGCCATTTTATGCAGCAGGCTATAGAAAACGGTTGTGCCCAAAATCCGTCCGTCAGTCTTGCGAGCCGGGTCTTTCGAGTGAATCAACTCTTGCGATTCGGGTGGCATACACCAGTCGCCGTAGGTGTCTTTAACGATGATGTCATCCTGCATGGCTACTTCCTGCATGTGCCGAATCCATTTCTTCAT
>CALUTX010000243.1 GCA_944323815.1 uncultured Parabacteroides sp.
CAAGAAGACCAATCGCGACGGTACGCCGGCTTTGGGTGGTGACGTTGTGACGGATGCGAATGATGAATTCATCCAGCAGGGCGGACGCACGGAGCAGGTGGTCGATATGGCGATGAATGCAGAGGGTTCTAAAGCTTGGGCTCGATTGACGAAGGAAAACATTGGCCGTTCGGTTGCGATTGTGCTGGACGATATGGTTTACTCGGCTCCGACCGTGCAGGTAGAGATTACAGGCGGTCGTTCGCAGATTACCGGTAATTTCACACCGGAAGAGGCCAAAGACTTGGCAAACGTGTTGAAGTCTGGTAAGATGGCGGCTTCGGTGCATATCGTTCAGGAGGATGTGGTCGGTCCGTCGTTGGGACAAGAGGCGATTACGGCCGGTTTCATCTCCTTCATCTTGGCGTTGGTTTTATTGATGCTCTATATGTGTGCGATGTATGGCGTTTTGCCAGGTATGATTGCCAATGGGGCATTGATTTTGAACATCTTCTTTACGATGGGTATTTTGGCATCCTTCCAAGCCGTTTTGACTTTGCCGGGTATCGCCGGTATGGTGTTGACGCTGGGTATGGCTGTCGATGCGAATGTGTTGATTTATGAACGGACGAAAGAGGAATTGCGTGCCGGTAAAACGTTGGGCAAGTCTATTGCCGATGGATATAGCAATGCGTTCTCGGCAATCTTCGACTCGAACTTGACTTCTATTATCACCGGTATCGTGTTGTTCTATTTCGGAACGGGTCCGATTCGCGGATTTGCCACAACGTTGATTATTGGTTTGTTTGCCAACTTCTTGACGGCAGTCTTCCTGACGCATATTTTGTATGAATGGTTGTTGGCAAAAGATAAGTTGAAGAATGTTACGTTCACGACTGCCATATCGAAAGATTTGCTGACGAATCCGAAATTCAATTTCTTGGGCGTACGCAAGGTGGGATATTTGATCCCGACGGTAATTATCATTTTAGGTGCCATCTCAATGGCTACGGTTGGTTTGAACAACGGTATCGACTTTACGGGTGGTCGTAACTTTGTGATTCGTTTCGACCAAGAGGTGAAGACCGACGAGGTGCGTGAGATGTTGGATGCCCAGTTGGAAGGCGCGGTAAGCGTTATCCAGATTGGTACGGCTAATCAGGTGCGTGTTTCAACCAACTATAAGATAGAAAGTAAAGACCCGAGTGTCGATAAGGAAATCGAGAATAAGCTGTATGAAGGTGTGAAATCGTTGCTTCCCGAAGGAACGACGGTCGACCAGTTCGTCACGCAATACGTGCAAAGTTCTCAAAAGGTAGGGCCGAGTATGGCCGACGACATCAAGAATGCGGCAGTGTTGGCTGTCATCTTCGCGATGTTCTGTATGGCTGCCTATATCTTGCTTCGTTTCCGCGACGTTTCATTCTCGGTCGGTGCGTTTGCTTCGGTAGCGGTTACGACTTTGTGTATCATCGCGTTCTACACCTTGTTGTGGAAGATATTGCCTTTCTCAATGGAGGTAGACCAGACCTTTATCGCCGCTATCTTGACGATTATCGGTTATTCGATTAACGATACGGTGGTTGTGTTCGACCGTATTCGCGAGACGATACACATGTATCCGAAACGGGATCGGTATCAAGTCATCAATGATGCTTTGAACTCGACGTTGTCTCGTACGTTCAATACCTCTGTGACGAACTTGATTGTGGTGGTTTGTATCTTTATCTTAGGAGGTGCGACCATCCGGAGCTTTACGTTTGCGATGTTGTTAGGTATTATCATCGGTACGTATGCAACTTTGTTCATCGCAACGCCTATCGCTTATGAGATGCAGAAGAAGAAGATAAGTAAGAAAACATCGGCGGAATAAGCAGCATACATAATGTGATATAAAGCAAGCCGTTTCTCATTTTGGGAAACGGCTTTTTGCATAAATATATGTGTTTGATAACACATATTACGCCTACTGAGAAAGTGGCAATTATTTGTAAATCAAATAAATGGGAAAATCGAATAAATAAAAAGAAAGAAAAAAACAATAACGAGAATTTGTTTTTCGACTTTTTTGTGATATATTTGGAGACAGTAAAGAAAGAAACTGGAAATTACACATGAAATCATAAACTTAAAACCAAATAGAGCGTATGAGTTATCTTAAATTTGATAAGACCGTAATGATAAACTTGGAAGAATCTTTGACTCGTGAGGTTCTTCGGACAAATCGAAAAGGTGCTTATCATTGTACAACAGTCGTAGATTGCAATACGAGAAAATATCATGGATTGCTGGTGATGCCGGTTCCTGAGTTGGACGACGATAACCATGTTTTGTTGTCATCTATGGATGAGACTGTCATACAACATGGGGCGGAATTTAATCTGGGTTTGCATAAGTATCAAGGAAACAACTTTAGCCCGAAAGGGCATAAGTATATCCGTGAGTATAGTTGCGACACGGTTCCTCGTACGGTTTATCGAGTAGGCGGAGTAGTTTTCTCAAAAGAAAAAGTGTTTTCCCTTTATGAAAACCGTATTTTGATTAAATATACTTTGGAAGATGCGCATTCGGCGACGACATTGCGTTTCCGCCCGTTTTTGGCTTTCCGCAGCGTGAATGCGTTGACGCAGGCGAATGGGAATGCCAACCAGAGTTATACAGAGGTGACAAACGGCATTAAGACGTGCATGTATCCCGGTTATCCGGAGCTGTATATGCAGTTTAATAAAAAGGTGAAGTTTGTGTATGAACCGAATTGGTATTTCGGTATTGAATATCCGAAAGAACAGGAGCGGGGCTATCCCTATAAAGAGGATTTGTATGTGCCCGGCTATTTTGAACTTCCTATAAAGAAAGGTGAATCCATTATTTTCAGCGCGGGTGTCAGTGCAGTCACGACTACACGGCTGAAGGCGTTGTATGAACAGGAGGTCACGGTTCGTACGCCGCGCACCAGTTTCTTCAACTGCTTGAAGAACTCCGCACAGCAGTTCTATTTTCGCCCGAAAGAGGATGATGCCTATTTGCTGGCGGGTTATCCTTGGTTCAAAGTGCGGGCGCGGGATTTGTTCATTGCTTTGCCCGGTTGTACATTGTCGATTGACGATCCGGTTCGTTTTGAGAAGATTATGCATACGGCGATGCCGGCAGTTCGTGCCTTTATGGCGGAGGGTAAACCGGATCGGGTGATTCGTGAGTTGGAGCATCCTGATGTTCCTTTATGGGCCATCTGGGCCATTCAGCAATATGCAAAGACGGCTGGAGTGGAAAAAGCACGTGACCTGTATGCTGAGTTTGTCCGCGATATTATTGATTATATTTCCGGACAGCATCACCCGGAGATGAAATTGATGGAAAACGGATTGCTTTTTGCGGACGGGCGTGACAAGGCGATTACTTGGATGAATTCAACGGTGGACGGTAAGCCGGTTGTTCTGCGTTCGGGATATATTGTTGAATTTAACGCGCTTTGGTATAATGCGTTGTGTTTCTATCGAGAATTGACGGGGAATGTCCCGAATGAAAAGTATGATTCCATTATTGAGGCGTTGAACAAGTCTTTCCCGGATACATTTATCAATGGGTATAATTATCTGTTTGATTCGGTGAATGGCTCGACGGTCGATTGGAGCGTGCGTCCGAATATGATTTTTGCAGTGGCTTTGCCTTATTCGCCGTTGACGCGAATGCAGAAACGTTCGGTTTTGGATGTTGCGACGAAAGAATTATTGACGCCGAAAGGCTTGCGTTCGTTAAGCCCCAAGAGCGAAGGCTACAGGCCGTATTGTGTAGGACCTCAGCGGGAGCGTGACTTGGCTTATCATCAGGGGACTGCGTGGCCTTGGTTGTTGGGGGCTTATTTGGAGGCCTATTTGCGTGTATTTGGAAAGAGTGGCGTTTCGTTTGCCGAGCGTATGTTGATAAGTATGGAAGAGGAGATGTCTTTGCACTGCATTGGGACAATTCCTGAACTGTTTGATGGCAACCCTCCTTTTACAGGGAGAGGTGCAGTTTCGTTTGCTATGAATGTAGCTGCTATTTTGCGGGTAGTCGATTTGTTGAAAATATATAATGCCGAATAAAACAAGATCACAATGAAAGCGTTAATGTTTGGATGGGAGTTT
>CALUTX010000244.1 GCA_944323815.1 uncultured Parabacteroides sp.
CTGCGATTTGCTGAAACGATGGATTTCATCAATAAACAAAATGGGGGAAGCGGTGTTGAAAAAGCGATTTCTCTTTGCCTTGTAAATGACTTAACGCACCTCTTTGACTCTCGAACTAATCGCGCTCAAGGTATAAAAAGGGACTTGCAACTGATTCGAGATAATGTAGGCCAATGTGGTCTTTCCCACTCCCGGAGGGCCCCACAAAATAAAGGAGGGAACATGCCCGGCATCGAGCATTTTGCGCAAGACAGCCCCTTGACCCACCAAATGTTGCTGCCCTATATAGTCGTCCAGCGTCTTCGGACGCATTCGTTCTGCTAATGGTTGATTCATCATGTGGGCAAAAATCGCATATTTTCTTTATTTTTCAAAATCCCGATTCCGTAAAAAAGAGAAAATGGTTTGCACCATCTCCTCTCTTCAAGTAATCTCCGTCAGTCCACCGGCTGCATGATATTTGTCAAGTCGCGGACAATCGTCATATCCATGATGTCACTATAAATTTCTGTTGTCCGAACACTCCTGTGTCCCAACAATTTTTGAACGGTTGTAATATGGGCTCCATTATACAATAACAGAGTCGCATTGGTATGGCGGCTCGAATGGAAGGACAAGGACTTGTCAATCGCTGCCAGCTGGCACACGCGCTTCAGCTGTTTGTTGATTGTAGAATTGGCAGTAGGAGAAACCCCAAACAGCGTCTTCATTCCCATACGCCGATAATACTCATAGATTGAAAGTGCTTTGCCATCAAATAATAAAAACAGAGGGAGCCGTACATTCACACGGGTCTTAGTAGATGAATAAATCAACCACAATTTACCCTCTATCAAGCGAAAATTGTCGACCGATATCCGAACCACATCTGAAAAGCGCAAACCCGTATAACAACAAAACAAGAACATATCCAGCGTCCGGCGCAAAGAGTAAGGTAAGGAGGCTCTCGCTTGCTCCAGAAGCAGCAGTTCGCTCGGCATCAGATGTTGTCGTTTGCTCTCCACATACTTGATTTTATATTTCCGGAAAGGATACTTCTGTAACTCCATCAAATCCTTGTTGATAGCCAAATTGACATACTTCTTGATATGCTTCATGTGCTTGGCTATTGTATTCCAGTGATAATGGCGAGTCAGCAAATAACGTTCGAAGCCGTAAAGGAAGTCGAAAGTCAAATCGTCAAAGGTCATGCGTGAACGGAATTGAACCAGCACATTGACGGTCGATAAATGATTCTTCCGTGTGGACTCTTTCAAATGGCTTAACTCGATTTCCTTCCGCATGAATGAGATAAAAGAGACCGGGAGAGATTCGCCTTCTTTCTCCCGCAATTGCTTCAAGCTGAACGGATGGCCACTTTGAAACAGCTCCAGTTCGACCCGTTCCAAACGTAAAATGAAACAATCAAGGTACTGATTCAGTTCAAACATGTTGGGATGGTTCTTCACCCGCCTCCGCTTCTGATCCCATTGATTGGGTCTGACATACACATTCGTAGAAAAATACATCTTCTGCCGATTCTGATAAGCCTCCACTTGTATCAAGGCTTTTCCTTCGCTGTTTAACCGCTTCTTACGGTTGAAAACCAAATTAAAAATCACTTTTTTCATGTGTTTATTCTTTAAATGAAACCACGAAAAAAGCAATTTACGACAAAACGAAACACGAAAACACACTCTCAATTCGATTTCCGGTAATCGGAAGCGGAAACTTACGAATACCGGAAACAAAAATCAGAAAGCATACCCGAAACCGACATTCAAATAAACCGGGTACATGGCAAAGGTTATCGTCTGGAAATCTTTCTTGAAGATGTCATTGATACCCCACATCAAATCGGCACATACGTTCAGATGGCTGAACGCACGCCACTCCACACCGAGCTGCGCCCCCCATTGGAATTTGCGCAAATCGTCCGAAAAGTCATACGTCGCGCTTGCCCCATCTTCAAACACTACCTTATTACCCGTCGGATCACCCTCACGCAAATAGCCGTCATACACAGAGCCAGAGAAATCACCGTCCAGCATATAAGAGAAATAAGGGCCCAGATGCATCCGGAAACGAGATTTACACTGAAGGGTCGCCAATACGGGAAGCGAAAGGTAAGAATTGCTCACCGTCGTCTTCACCTGCCCCGTCCAGTTGCCCGCGACCCGTTCGCCGCCATCACCAAAGATTTCCATCCCGTAGTTTTTCACACGGGCATCCGTCTTCATACCCTTGTTGTCCAAACGCAACCCGATGGTCATACCCCATTTCTTTTCCTTGTCGAACCATTTGGTGATGTTTCCTTCGATGGCAATCAGCAACGTCGGATTATACGAAGTGATATTCCGTATCTCGGCCGGCAACGGCAGCGGCGTCGTTCCGCCAATCAACAACCCGGCTTTCACTTCATATTCCAAACCTTTCAATGCCGAATTGATAATCGCCCAGTTCTGGTCTTTCTGTCCGAAAACAGCAACTGTACCCAGCAACCAAACGGCGCAAACCAGCCACGCCCTCATATATCTTTTCATCTTCCTATCCTCCTCCTTATTCTTCTTTACGATAAATCAACTGTAACTCATCTATATATAATGTACTTCCCGGCGCACCCCGGAAGTAATTTCCCCAGCGGCTCGAAGCGGCGACAATAGCGACGTTGTAGCCGTCGTTTTCCAACTTTTCTTGGTCGATGACTTTTCCTTCTTTCATCTCAAAAGGAATCTCGAAATGTGTCCATTCACTTGCCTCGACACGCATACTGTCCGGCAAAAGGGCTACCGAAACAATATTGGGATGCGTGAAGTTATCGCTAACGATTTCAGCCGTCAGCATCGGTTCCTCTTCCGTCACTTCATAAAAGACAGCATACACATCCCATGTATCCGTACTGTCAGGTTCCGCCACGCCATCTACCTGATACTCCGTACCGGCTTGATATTTATAGTAGCCACTCACATATAAGGGTTCATGACGGAAAGGCCAACCCAATTCTAAAGCAGCCAATGCTCCACCCTGCCCCAAAGCAGCTGCAACATTAAACGTTCCCATAAAAAGATTTCCTGATGCAATCGGCATATTAACCATCGAACCAAAGAAACCTGTCTCACGCGTAACCAATCGGGCTCCTTTACCTATATAACCATCCACTGTTGCACAAGTTGGATAACTATCCTTTCCTGAAGCAGCTCCTGTTACAGCAAAACCTGCATTTCCACTTCCCCACTGTAACGTGTTTCCCGTCGCAGAATCGACTTCAAAGAATACATCATAACGATTTCCCGAATCAGAAGTCACATTCTCGAAATGATATTCCGTCTGGATTTCCCCAACCACAAAGGAGACCTCATACTCTTTTGTCCAATTCCCATCTTCCGACGTCACTGTGTAATATTGCGACGTAGAGAAATCCCGAACCGTCCCGCTGGCAGGTGAAATAGTCGCTCCCGGTGTCAATTCAAACTCCGGAGCCAATGCTGTCAAATCGGTTTCCGCCCGTACCATGACCGTAACCCGGTTATTTTCGATTACCGGACTTCTTCGCAATATATCGGCGGGAACCGTACAAGCAATAATATCCGCCTCCGCATTCGGCGCTTCGTCCTTAATGCAAGAAATTTGCATGATACACAGCGACAGACAAACAATCTTGTATATTAATTTCATCATAAACACTTTATTTTAATTACTTTATTCTTTTCCTTATCAGCCCACAAAAATACAATCCTTTCTCAAGAGAACCATTACATTTATGCTTTTCTCACAGATTTTTATGCAATCCGCCGCATACAAAAAAGAGAGACATAACTTCTCGTCATATCTCTCCCCTCTCAGAGCCGAAAGCCGGACTCGAACCGGCGACCTATTCATTACGAATGAATTGCTCTACCAACTGAGCCATTTCGGCAACATTTCATTCTCAAATGCGGGTGCAAATATAGATACTTTATTTGACATCTGAAAGAAGTTTCGCCAAAAAATCATCTAATTCTGCATCCAAATTTTTCAAGAGCGGGTCATCCAAACGCAAATTCTCATCATCTATAAACAAAAGTTCTTCCAATGTAGAGAAATCCTCATCGGTCAAACTGACTGA
>CALUTX010000245.1 GCA_944323815.1 uncultured Parabacteroides sp.
TACGGTGAGCGGCGCGGAACGTTGGGAGAGGAGGCGGGTCTTCCAGTTAGTGTCAATCGCTTGGTTCCACGCACTGTCGTCGAATCCGGCGGTGGTCCAACCCGGTTGCTCTTTCGTCGCGTCATAGTCTTCGCCGCCGTATATGCTACTGTATGTAATCGGGCTTTCGCAGGTTTTCCAGTCCGTGCCGCTCACGATACTTTGTGTGCTACCGTCTGCGTAGTCAATTTGTATCTTCATGAGCAGGCGGGGTGCGCCGTAGGAGGCCAACAGCTTGAAATAGCGTTCGCGCGGGATGTTGAAGAAGCCATTGCCGAGCATGACGCCGACGGCATTCGCGCCTTCCTTGATTTGCGAGGTAATATCGAAGGAGACATACAACGCGCATCGGTCATATTTCGTCCAGCCGGGGTCTAAGAAGTGATTGCCGACCTTCGCGCCGTTGAGAAAGAGGTCGAACTGTCCCAATCCGGAGACATACGCAGTGGCGCGTTTGATTGTCTTGCCGATGGTGCACTCTTTTCGGAACTGGGGAAGTTTGTACAGGCCTGTTTTCTTCCCTTTTAGCGTGTTGTCGATGTTGGTCAGCCCATGTAGGCCGGTCGTGATAATCTCGTCCGTCTTATCCTTTTCAAAAGCAATCCACCGGGCATTGTCCCAGTCTTTTTCCGACAAAAGTCCCATCGCAAACTGGTGGACGAGGCTCCACGCGGAGGCGTTTCCCGCTTCATCCCATGTGCGGACTTTCCAATAATAGACCTTTCCTGCCTTCAACGCTTTCCCTTGAAAGGGCACGAGGATGGAAGCGGAGGAAAGGGTTTTCCCGCTGTCCCAGATGTTTCCTTCGTCGTCCTGCAACTTTTCGGGCGAGTCGGCGACAAGGAGGTGAAATGCGGATTGCTTGAAATTGCGTTGTTCGGCTTGTATTTGCCAACTGAATCGAGGTTGCTGCGTCTCGATTCCTAACGGGTTTTCCTCTTGTTCACAACGCAGGTTGTAAACGGAATGCTGAACATTTGCTGCTTGGAGTAGAACCGGAAGCAGACTTAACAAGAAACAAAAGCGAATCAATTTTGTCTTCATGGAGTGAACCTTTTATATTTAAACATGCCTTCAAAGGTATGCAAAAATATAAAAGGTTCATACGCTTATTGCACCTGTTTGGCAATCTTTTGTATATCTTCCAGTGTAAACTTCCCTTTCAGGCGGATGATGACAAACTCGTCATAGCTATCTGAGAACATGAGCATCTCGCGGATGCGGTTGCCCTCTTGCAGGATATAAAAGGTGACTTTTTCATCACCGTCTTTGATACGCATCAGTTCCTCGTGCGACTGGGTGACAAGATTTTTGAAGTCTTTCCGCATCTTTGCGCATAAATCTTCTCGGTCGGTGGTCAAGATTTGCAAGTTGTCGATTTTCCCGCGCAGATCTTTCAAGTCCAATCCGCCCGTTTCGATGTCGGGCATCAGGTCGAACATCTTTTTGGAGATGTAGATGGAAGTCACATCGTCCATGTCGACATATTGTTCAAATAATTTGTCTTGTGCGAAGCAGATGCTTGCGCAACAGAGGAGTAAAAGGATGCAGATACTTTTTGTTTTCATATCGGATTAATCGTTTAAATGTTTGTTTAATAGGTTGTTTACTTTCCGGATTTCCGCTCCGGCTTCGTTTACTTGCGCGAATCCCTTGTTGAGGTTGTCCGACAAGAGAAGCAGGGCTTTTTCGGCGGCAATGGCTGCCTCTTGCGGGTCTGTATAGGTGTCGGCAAGCTTATTTTGCGTGTCGGACGATGTGGCATGGAAGAAAACGCCGACACACAGCAGCAGGGAAGCTGCGATACCGCCTATCCAATAAAAGAGCGGATGCTTGTGCAGCCGGAATTGCTTTCCTTTCTCTTCTTGGGCTTCCCAGCGGTCGATTTGCTGCTCCAATCGCCGGGAAAGTCCTTCCGGGAGCGTCTGTTCCGCTTTCAGTGCTCGTTCAATCAGTTCGTCTATTTGTTTGTCTGTCATAAAAATCTCCTTTCTATATTTTGAAGTTGTTCCCGAAGCGTTTTGCGGGCTCGGGAGAGTAATACACGTATGTTACCGGCATTCAGTCCGGTGATATGTTCGATTTCTTCCATCGAGCAGTCGTCGAGGCTTCGGAGGCGAAGCACCTGTCGTTGGTTTTCGGGCAGATGTTCGATGAGCCGCTTCACCTGTTTCATCCGCTCTTTCCTCTCCAGCTCGTTGTCCGGGATGTCGTTTGTCGAGAGGGAAAAAGCCTCTTCGATGGCCTCCTCGTGTCGGTTGGCGCGGGGCGAGCGGAGAAAATCAAGACAGAGGTTTTTGACCAATGTCACGCAGAAAGCCTCTGCGTTGCGGATGTCTGCCAGTTCGTCCCGCTGCTTCCAAAGTTTGTAATAGGCCTCTTGCAAGAGGTCTTCCGCGTCCGCCTCGTTTCCGACTAAGGCACGTGCCACGTGGAACAATTTGGCGTGAAAAGGGAGGAATCGCTGTTTAAAACATTCAGCATCCATCTTGATGGTCGTTTATCACTCGTTGAATGTGCGACGGTTTGATTTTCCCTTTGATGCGCACCAATGTGCTTTCGCTTTTCTCGGTGTTCAGGATAACCAGTTCGCGAATCATTTTCTTGTCGATACGCACCATTACCTTCGTGCGGCTTCCCTCTTCGTTGGCGGTCACCATCGTTTCAAAATCCGGGTCTTTCAAGTTTCGGATAGCGTCGTCAAGATGATCCCTGACCGACTGGCTGCATTCGTCGAAGTTGAGCACTTCAACGCTTCGGGCGCCCATCGTTTCCGTAAAAAGGCTGCAAAACATCATGACAAACGGGCAAACCTTCACACGGATTACTCTCTCTTGCCTGGCGAAGTCGTCAAACAGTTGATTCATGCTTTGTCCCCGTCCCGCTTGGCAGGTGAGGAGAAGAAGTAGGATTACGATACACTGTTTCATCTCGTTTTGTTTTTTAGGTTTGTTATTTTACAAGAAAGACGAGAACCGGCACAAAGTTGTTACAACATACGGAAAGAAAAATGTATCTTCGCAAAAATTTAAGATGATTTCACGATGCAAACTGTTCAACCGACAGCTGTCCGGCCGCATATCGTCTGGCTGGACGTCCTCCGCCTTATCGCCATTCTGCTGGTGATAGCTGTACATTGTACCGACCCGTTTAATGCTTCGCCCGAGTCGCGTGCCGATCCGGAGTTTAACTTCTGGGGTTCGGTCTACGGCTCCGCGCTGCGCGCCTGTGTGCCGCTGTTTGTGATGATGACCGGCTTCCTGCTGTTGCCCGTAAAGCAAACGATGCCGGCATTCTACCGGAAACGCATCCCGCGCGTTTTCTTCCCCTTCCTGATTTGGTCGGTCTTGTTCGATCTTGCACCTTGGTTCATACAAGCGGTGGGCGGAAGTGCGGAACTGGTGACGCGTTTCTTTCCTTGGGAACCCAACCCTTCGGCGTCGTTCGGTGACGCGCTGCAGACCATCGCGATGATTCCGCTTACGTTTACGGTCTACGCCACGCCGATGTGGTACATTTACGCCCTGATTGGCTTGTATCTCTATCTGCCGATATTTTCCGCTTGGGTAGAACGTGCTTCCCGCCGGGAAAAACGGTTTTTCCTGCTGCTTTGGTTCGTTTCGCTTTTCATTCCCTATCTGACGGAGTTCGTTTCGCGCTATCACTTTGGAACCTGTTCGTGGAATGCCTTCGGGACGTTCTATTACTTTGCCGGTTTCAACGGCTATCTCTTGTTGGGACATTATTTGGGAAAGGGGAACGATTGGTCGGTAGGGAAAACGTTGTCAGTTACCATTCCGTTGTTTCTTGTCGGCTATTTCATCACGCTTGTCGGTTTCCGCCACATGACATCCGACCCGAACGTGAGTGAAGAGGGCATGGAGCTGTTTTTCACCTACTGCTCGCCCAACGTGGCGCTGATGGCGATTGCCGTTTTCCTGTTGGTGCAAAAGGTGAACGTTACGTCGTTGTCCATTCGTCGGGCACTGGCGAACTTGACGCGCTGCGGCTTTGGGCTTTATTGCGTGCATTAC
>CALUTX010000246.1 GCA_944323815.1 uncultured Parabacteroides sp.
GTCGCCGTATAGGTGTTCGATTTATAATTCCATTCGTTAATATTCAGGCTGATGTCGTCACCCAGATCCAGCGAGACGTTGTCTATCTTCGTATAAGAGCGCGAATAGGACAGGCGGCCGCCGATGCTGATGTTGTCGCGAATAAAATAGCTAACCAGCGGTGTCACCTTGAAGGTATAGCCGTCCGACTCGATCTCCTTCAGGAAGGACATGAATTCAAAATTATTGTCCACATGCTCCGAATAGGAGAAGGTCGCGCCGACCATCCACTGCCCTTTGGGGATAAAGGTTTTCATCTCAATACCTCGGTCATATTTCGTATCCTTTGCCGCCAAAGGAACGACAAGGCAAAGGAGCAGAAGTAAAAGTGTTTGTATGCGTTTCATATTTGTTTATTCTTTGCGTTATTCGTTAAAAGAGGCGGCGTTGTAATCATACTCCAAGTTAAACTCATCGACATAGAGCGTACTACCCTTTCCACCTGTAAAGTAATCCCCATAACGGCTGGCAGCTGCAACCACGACAATATGAGTTGGCGTAACATCCGTCCTTTTATAAATAATGTCTATGGAGAATTTCTTGTAATTACTCGTTTCATCACCCGTTACAGCTTCATTGGCAACCAGCTCGCCATAAGCAATGACCGATTCATCGTCGGGATTGAAAAGCTGACGATTGTCCGGGTTCGTCCGTATCACATAGTCCTTTGTACACAAAGCCACGTAGATAATACAATGGTCATTATCCCCTTCATTCAAATCCGGGTTTACCGACTTATCCCAATTCTCCATATAATCAATAGGCACGGGGGCATACTGATAATAACCTGTCAACTTCGTCGGCCGCGAGGTAAAGGATTGTCCGAACGACAAGATTCCATTCATACCATCCGTATCCACAAAATCTCCTGTGAACACGCTGGCTGAAGCGAAAGCCCCGATACCCATAAAACCAATCCATGTCGATTGTAGTTTCACGGCTTTACCACTAATTACAACTGTTTCTTCTGGAGATGTAGGATTATTCTCGCTTAATGTATTTGCTCCTTCATTTCCTGAATCCCACCAAGCCGTGCCAGAAGCATTCGGATACCATGAACTTCCGTTCTTATTCCATTCGTCGAATGTATTATTCTGCAAATTAACGATCCCTTCTGTCTTAAACCTTCTCACCTCTCCCATATCATCTGTTCCCGACATCGCATAATACTCATATTCCGTCTCCGGCTCGATGCCTTCGGTCAGAAGCAGAGAGAAGTCGCCGGTCGAAGCATCACAGCTTGTAGCGTCGTAACGTTGATAGTCGGCATCACCTGCCTTGCGGAGCATAAAGCCGGCATTGGTCTGGTCGGCAGAGTTTCCTTTCAGTGTGACGAACTTCGCCCACGCATCCGGTTCGTCAGTCGTGACTGCCACGTTGGGACGCACATCATAGCCAAACGTACAAGTCGTCTCTTGATGCAGGCTGTCCAGCAGCGTAAAGGTAAAACTATGCGTACCCATCACCGTTTCCGAAGCAGGTTCCAACCCCTTCGCAAACTTCGTCAGCTCCAGCGTCATCTCCTTCGCCGTCATATCTTCTTGCAGCGGGAAGTTGAGTGCTTGCAATCGGCTTTGTTCCTCGTCGGTCAGGTTACAGAGATCGAACGACTCCATACCGGTGAACTGATGTGATACCGCCTCCACGCGGAACTGCTTCACGCCGTTCGGTGCCGAGATTTGGATGGCATGTTCCGGCACGTCGGGGTTTTCCGTCTTCTTGAAGGTCAGCTTGCCCTCGTCGGAGAAGCCGATGAGCGTCAACTCAGGTGCCCCCTTGCCAAAGAGGTCTTCCTCTTTGATGGAGATGTTGTAAT
This sequence comes from uncultured Parabacteroides sp., assembly GCA_944323815.1. Taxonomy (GTDB): domain Bacteria; phylum Bacteroidota; class Bacteroidia; order Bacteroidales; family Tannerellaceae; genus Parabacteroides. The sequence goes on from CALUTX010000246.1 coordinate 1,856, forward strand.
AGATGGTATCCGCCTGTTCGTCCACGCCGATACCGCCAAAGTCGGCACCGGCATCCCCGCTATCGTCCTCTCCCCCATCGCCTTCGTCCAGATAGTAACGAAGCTTATAGGCGTAGCGCGGTTGGATGTCGGGATAGACGCGCGTCAGGGTGAAGGTGTTCCCGTCGAGGTTCGTCAGGTGCAACTCCGCCGTGAGCTTCTCCGGCGCAAAGTAACCGGCACGGTACTCGTCGCGCGTATAGAGCAGGCTGCCCGACGTATTGGAGACGGTCGTCTCATAGTTGCTGAAGTATTGCGACAGGCTCGGGGCATATTCCACCATCACCTTTGTGTTGGTGATTTGGCAGACCACCTGCGCGGAGGTAATCTCGCCCGCCTGTACCGTCACGCTTTCCGAACCTGCATAAAAGGGGGTCTCCCAAGCTGCCCCGCCGGAGAGGTTGGAGCGCACCGCCACCGTATAGCTGCCTACGGGCAGGACAATCTGCTGGCCACGCACTTCGGTGTAGTAATCGTCATAGCTTTTGAGCGTGTCGCCCGCCGCGTCGATAATGTCGACCCGGAGCAATTCGTCCGTCACCTCCGTCGTCGCACGCGTCAGGATGGTGGCATCCTCCTCCACGCCCAAGTAGAGGGAACCGGTCGGCAAGGCTGCCGACTCATCGCGGCAACTTGCCGCACCCAGCAGCAGGCTGCATATACCCATGTACAAAATAAACTGTTTCATCATTTCTATTTTCCTCCTTAGAAAATGCGATTTACCCCGCAACCATTTCGGCTTACATCCGCACAAGATTGCGGATTACTCCAGCATACTATGTTCTTACTCATTCTCATTCAAATTACGGATGGTCAATGTCACCGACGCCCGCTGCCCGGCCTGGTCAGTGGCGGTCACGGTGAAAAGATAGTCACCGCCTTGTAACATGGCAATCATCGGCATAAACTCAGAAATGTCGAAGACCGTCGAGGTCGCGCCCACCGTGGCAGATAATCCCAGTTGCGCCAACGTCTCCTTCAGGCTCTCGTCGCACACATCGAACTCGGAAGAGAGCCCCACCGCAGGAAGCAGTGCTTCCAATACCGACGAAGTAATCTTCACCTTGAGCGAAGCGAGTTTTCCCGGCGTCGAAATCAAAACGCGCACCGTCCGGTTTCCGCCCCCCGAAATCTCGATGGGCTGGTTGAGATTCAACCCCGCATCCCCCGTGATACTCGGTGCGGATGGCTTGTCGTCATCGCCATCATCCGGTGTAGAGGGAGTATCGTCGCCACCATCACCGGCATCTACAAAATCAGAGGGTATCTCGATAATAAACTCTTTCTCAATAAGAGAAACATCCACCTTGATAATCGGCGCCTGCATCGTCACGGAATCTTCCGGTAGTTCGGGGTCACCTGGGTCGGCAGGCTCGTCGGGGTCAGAGGGTTCGTCTGGTTCCTCGTCGGGCGTATCTATCAGGTCGAGGTCGACCAATACATTATTATGCTCCTGTACCTCCCCGCTCTTCGAGAGGTCATAGTGGTAGGTAAGCGGCCGTCCACCGTCACGCAACGTAGCATAGAGAGTGAACTGGAGGACGCCGGTATTCTTCAGATAGGCGGTACGCTCTTCCGTACGGTTGGTGGTCAGTGCACCGACGTTGTTGTCCACCACAATGGCATAGTCGTTATCGAACTGTTCCAAGAAACGTTCCGAGCAACGGAAGGTCATCTTTTTGTTACTCAACGTGCAATTCGCGACGACCTTCGCCACCTCCTGCTCCGTGATGGTACAGACAGTAGAACCGGCATAATAGGGCTGGTCGAACCCGGCGTTCACGTCGTCGCCCAGCGAAGCACGCACGGTGTAATCTCCGGCCGGAAGCAGCAGACCGCCCTCATCACGCAGGTCGGCATAGGTGTCATAATGCGCCACCGTCGTGCCGCTTGCGTTCAAAATGTCGATAGAGAACGCCTCGACGTCCAAAGCCAACGAATCCGTACTCGAAACCGTCGCCCCCTTGGTATCGGGGATAGCCGCTTCGCGTTCCGGATTCAACTCAAGGTCGAGCACGCCCATCCCTTCTGTCGACGGTTCAGTCATTTCCTCTTCGTCAAGCTGTCCCAATATCTCCTTTTTCATCTCGCAAGCAGGAAAAGAAAAGAAGAGGACGAAGAGGGCAAACTATATGTAATGTCGTTTCA
>CALUTX010000247.1 GCA_944323815.1 uncultured Parabacteroides sp.
TGAACTCGTTCATGCGCGACATGTCGATGCCGTAATAATCCGCATAGCGGATCTGGGGCGAAGAAGAGACAATCACAATCTTCTTCGGGTGCAGGCGGTCGAGAATACCGATGATGCTCTGCCGGAGCGTTGTTCCCCGCACAATACTGTCATCAATCACGACCAAATTATCCACGTAGGGAACAAGGCTTCCGTAGGTAATATCATACACATGCGCCGCCAAATCGTTCCGGCTGTTGCCCTCCGCGATAAACGTCCGCAGCTTAATATCCTTGATGGCCACCTTCTCCGAGCGTACCCGCATGGAGAGAATCTGCTCCAACTCCTCTTCGCGAAGCAGGTGACTGCGGTCTGTAATCCAATCTTTCTTCAATTTATTCAAATATTCGTTCAATCCCTCCAGCAAACCGAAATAGGCGACTTCGGCTGTATTGGGAATAAAAGAGAAGACAGTATGATTCAAATCATTATCCACCGACTTCAGGATAGCCGATACCAAGTTCTTCCCCAGCAGCTTCCTTTCCTTATATATATCCACGTCGCTGCCACGCGAGAAGTAGATGCGCTCGAACGAGCAGGCGCAATTCGCTTTCGGCTCCAACACCTGCTGCGTATGCCACTTGCCTTCCTTATTGATAAAGAGCGCTTCGCCCCGCTGCAACTCGCACACCTCTTCGGCATGCACGTTCATCACGGTCTGTATCACCGGACGTTCGCTTGCCAAGATGACAATCTCGTCATCCGCATAATAGAAAGCCGGACGAATGCCCCACGGGTCGCGCACGCTGAAAGCCTCTCCACTTCCGGTCAGTCCGCAAATCACAAAGCCGCCGTCCCATTGAGGGGCACAACGTTTCAGCACGTTCGACAAATCGACATGTGCCTCGATGGCCTCTGTGATGGCCATTCCCTGCAACCCCTCCGCCTTATACTGTTGATACAGCCGCTCAACCTCCCGATCCAACGCATGGCCAACCTGCTCCAACATGATAAACGTGTCGGCATAAGCTCGCGGATGCTGGCCGATAGCCGTTATCTCTTCAAATATCTCTTGTACGTTGGTCAAATTGAAATTGCCGCAGAGGGCGAGGTTCTTGGCGCGCCAATTGTTCCGGCGCAGAAAAGGATGGACGTAAGAAATACCGGATTTCCCGGTGGTACTGTAACGCAGGTGCCCCATGTAGAGTTCTCCCGCAAAAGGGAGGTTTGCTTTGGCAAACAGCGGATCGTCCAACCGCTCCGGCGGCAACCCTTTATAATGATGATGGACGGCAGCAAAGATTTCGGTAATGGCCCCCGTGCCCAACGCACGTTCCCGGAACATGTACTCTTCACCGGGACTGGCTTCCAATTTGACACATGCCAAACCGGCTCCCTCCTGCCCCCGGTTGTGCTGCTTCTCCATCAATAAGTAAAGTTTGTTAAGCCCATACATCCAGGTCCCATATTTTTGGTGATAATACTCCAAAGGTTTCAGCAACCGGACCATGGCGACTCCACATTCATGCTTCAGTACTTCCATCTGGTTTTACTCTTTATTTCAGTGTGCAAAGATACGGACATTCTATTACATATTGCTTATACATATCTCATTTTATTTGACATTTTAACAGGGATTACTCAAGAACGGTTACACTTCACGCAATAAACCACGTGCGGCATCTCCACGCCGCGATAATGCTTCACCAGCCTCCCCACCTCTTTCATGCCGTTCCGTTCGGCCACCTTCCGGGAAGCGGCGTTCGTATCCCGAATGATGGAATATACCTCCGTAAAGCCCAGCGTATGAAACGCATATTCCCGGCAGGCAATCGCGGCTTCCGTCGCATATCCTCGGTGCCAATAGGCTTTCTGAAACAAATAACCGATTTCGGGAACCCGCTTCCCGTCCCACTCCTGATAGGTAATGCCGCATTGTCCGACCATCGTCCCCGTATCTTTCTCTACCACGCACCACAACCCGAAACCGTCCTCCCGGTATCTGGTCCATTGCTTCTCCAGCCAGTTTCGTACCTCTTGCGCGTCAAACGCCCCTTCATAGGCGTACATCACCTCCTCATCTTGCAGGATTTTACACAAACCGTCCCAGTCACTCTCTTCCAACGTCCGCAAAACCAGCCGTTCCGTTTTTATTATTTCCATCGTCGTATCGTTCTATTTCTCGCATTTGCGCAAAGGTACACAAAATTCAGTCGTAAGGGAAACAGATTTTCCTGCCGAGGGAAATCCATTTCCCTGCCGAGCTATTTTTGGGGGCTCGGGAACCAACTTTTACTCACATGGTTGCTTGAAATAGCGGTGTTGCCGCCAATCCGGATAGACCATCCGGAGATACTCCCGTAAGGTCTGCCGATTCACTTCAAACGTGGCGGCAATCTCGTTCATCGAACATTTCTCCCCAATCATCTGGCGTATGATTGCTTCTTTTCCCGACAGCTTGACTTGCATGGCGTTTGCCCCCTTCGGACGCCCCAGTTTAACCCCCTCCATCTTCTTCCGAGCAAGCTCCTCCCGCGTGCGTTGCGATATTAGACTCCGCTCTATTTCAGCGCTCAGACTAAAGGCGAAAGCCAGGATTTTGCTATTGATATTATTGCCCAACTCATAATGTTCCTTGACGGTCAAGACCAACACCTCCTTCTCCATGCACTGATGCAGAAAACTCATCACCTCCATCAGATTACGCCCCAAGCGGGACAACTCCGTAATAATCAGCACATCCCCTTTCCGCGCCTGCTTCAGCAAACATCCCAGCCTGCGTTCGGACACATTCGTCGTCCCACTAATCGTTTCATCAACCCAACGCCCAATTTTAAGCCCCTTCACCTTCGAGTAATTCTCAATTTCAAAACGCTGATTCTCAGTAGTCTGCTTGTCGGTACTAACTCGTACGTAACCATATACCATATTTCTGACAATTTAAAAATTAATAATTTGTTATATCAGAAATTGGAACGGGAAAAACTAATTCACATTTAACTTTTTCATTGTCACAACCACAAAAAACTAATTTGACAACCAAACAACTTTCCTCTATTCAGACAAAAACAGTTCATAAACAGCTCTTTAAAGTTATTTACCCCAATCTTTATATTTACATTTTTTATACATTCACTCTCTTTTTCCAAATGAAACAAATCAATCATCTTCAAGCACATTCTGTATACAAATACGAATCGGCCCTTTCAATCCCGCAGGTTGAAGAGGTGAATTCTTTCGATGATACGACCAAATGAAAAAAGTTTTTCGTTCCTTGGACGGACGAGATCTCCTTTTTACAAACCACTCTGGAAAAGCTTTTATGGCACGTCCCATCTCTTTTCCGCGATCTTCTCCCCATACAAAATCTGCAGGAAATTGTTCATCACCAATTAAGCAGTTTGCCCAATTATTCGTTACAAATACTTCTAAATCATTTTCTCCTTCTCGGATCCATTCGGTAATTTCAATTCGATAAGGAGGATACCACAATACTCCAGCCTCTTCTCCATTTATTCTTACTTCTGCTATATCATCCAATTCTCCTAAATCCAACCACACTTTCTTATTTTTACTACTCGTATTCAAATTCATCTGAATACTCTTTTTATACATGGCCGTCCCTGAAAAATACTTAATCCTCATATCAGAGGATACGGAGAAATCTTTCAACGCAAATTCTTTTACCGGAAATGGTTTCCCTAACTTAGGCATAAAATAAACATCCCACTGATTATCTAATGACAAAACTTCCTCTGATTCAATTTTGTAAGCCGGAATTTTCATATAAAACGTTTTTCTCGTCGGTAATACCAAAAACATAGATTCGCCAGCTTCCAAACATACAGACACAAACAACGAATCGTTCTTAATATATTTATCTGATACTGATACAGCTTTTATTTGGCCGTGATACGCATCCCACAACTCAGGAATCCGTTCTTTATACGGAGAGATAATCGTTTGTGTACTCAAAGTATCTGTTGGATTAATCATAAAATAAATATCTGCATCACTTTTTTCTCGATGAAGAACTCTTCCGTAAACCTATACTAAA
>CALUTX010000248.1 GCA_944323815.1 uncultured Parabacteroides sp.
AGTCTGAATTAGGGCCCGTTGTCTGCCGGAAAAAAGACAGTAACGATGCCAACAGCATCAGTTTCAGTAACAACGACAGCAAAGCACGTCGGCACATGGAATACCATTCCTTATCGCAAGACAAATCGGGGCGCCACATGGAACCGTTCCTGATTGACGTGGCACCAACGGAGGAGGGCGTCGATTTTGTTTTATCTTCACATGAAGGAGAAGAATTTATCTATGTGTTAGAGGGTATCGTAGAAATCAACTACGGCAAAAGTACCTATGTTTTGGAAGAAGGCGACAGCATTTATTACGACTCCATTGTCGCCCATCATGTACATGCGGCTGCCCATCACACTGCGAAAATAATCGGCGTTGTTTATACACCCTATTAATCCACTTGCACTATGGAATTGGAATTACAAAACAAGACGCTCGGACAATGGTTGGAACATTGGGCTGAGACAACGCCTGACAAAGAATACATCGTTTATTCCGACCGTGATTTGCGCTTCACATGGAAGACGTTCAACGAGCGGGTTGACCGAATGGCCAAAGGGATGCTCGCAATCGGAATCGAACACGGTACGCACGTCGGAATTTGGGCAACCAACGTCCCCGACTGGCTCACGTTCCTGTATGCCGCAGCCAAAATCGGTGCCGTTGCTGTGACCGTCAATACGAACTACAAGCAAAACGAATTGGAATACTTAGTCGAAAACGCAGACATTCACACGCTCTGCATCACCGACGGAGTTTTCGACGGTAGCTATATCGACATGGTATATACCATGCTTCCGGAGCTGAAAGAATCGCAACGCGGTTTTTTGAAAAGCAAACGCTTCCCGGTACTGAAAAATGTAGTTTACATCGGACAGGAGAAGTTTCGGGGCATGTATAATACGCCTGAGCTGTTGCTCTTAGGCGAGAACATCAGTGACGATGCGTTGATTGAAGCAAAACAAAAAGTACAACCGCATGACGTAGTGAACATGCAATACACCTCTGGAACAACCGGTTTCCCCAAAGGGGTCATGCTGACGCACTATAACATTGCCAACAACGGGCTGCTGACAGGCGAACACATGAAGTTTACCGCCGACGACAAACTGTGTTGCTGCGTTCCGTTGTTCCATTGCTTCGGGGTTGTATTGGCTTCAATGAATGTGCTGACACACGGTTGTACGCAAGTAATGGTTGAAAAGTTTGATCCGCTGGTTGTCCTTGCTTCCGTTCACAAAGAGCGTTGCACGGCGCTCTACGGTGTACCTACGATGTTCATTGCCGAACTGAATCACCCGATGTTCTCCATGTTCGACCTCACATCACTGCGTACGGGTATCATGGCGGGCTCGCTTTGCCCCGTCGAGCTGATGAAGCAAGTCGAACAGAAGATGCACATGCGCGTAACCAGTGTGTACGGATTGACGGAGACTTCGCCGGGCATGACCCATTCGCGTATCGACGATCCGGCAGAGGTACGTTATAACACCGTCGGACGTGATTATGAGTTTACCGAAGTGCGTGTCATCGACCCCGAAACGGGCGAAGAATGCCCCGTCGGCGTACAAGGCGAGATGTGCAACAGGGGCTACAACACGATGAAGGGTTACTACAAAAATCCGGAAGCAACTGCCGAAGTAATCGACAAAAACGGTTTTCTTCACAGCGGAGATTTAGGCGTGAAAGACGATAACGGCAACTACCGTATCACCGGACGCATCAAAGACATGATTATACGTGGCGGTGAGAATATCTACCCGCGTGAACTGGAAGAGTTTCTCTATCATTTAGACGGCGTGAAAGATGTACAGGTAGCCGCCATTCCATCGAAGAAATACGGCGAAGAGGTCGGCGCTTTCATCATCCTGCACGAAGGTGTCACGATGACGGAAGATGTCGTCAAGGATTTCTGTCGCGGCAAAATCGCCCGCCACAAGATTCCGAAGTATGTCTTCTTTGTAGACACCTATCCGATGACCGGTAGCGGCAAAATCCAGAAGTTCAAATTGAAAGACTGGGGCTTGAAACTGCTTGCCGAACAGGGAATCACGCCGGTATAAATACCAAAAATAATTCCTACATTTGCACTTCAAAGTCATAAAAGGGAAATTGTATGAATCGTCCTGAAATTGTCAAACGCATCGGTGAAGTTCTTCACAAAGTGGCTCCTAATGCAAAAGCCATACTTTTTGGCAGTGAAGCACGCGGAGAGGCACGACCGGATAGCGACATCGACATCCTGATTTTGATTGACAAAGAAAAAATCTCATTGGAAGAGCGGCAGGCAGTCACTTATCCGCTTTATGACATCGAAATGGAAACCGGTGTGCAGATTAATCCGATCATACGCCCCAAAAATCTTTGGGGAAGATATATCACGCCATTTTATGAAAATGTTTGCAAAGAGGGAATTATATTATGACAGACGAAGAACGATATGAGTTGGTGCAACTGCGAAAGGAGAATGCCCAACGAACGTTGTGCAAAGCCAAGCTGATGTTGGACAACAGTTATTGGAACGGAGCCGTTAACAGAATGTATTATGCCTGTTTTTACGCTGTCACAGCATTGCTTATACAGCATGGTATCAAAGCGCAAACGCATAGCGGAGTACGCCAGATGTTAAGTTTTTATTTTGTAAAGACAGGAAAGTTATCTCCGCTTAATATGCGTTTCTATTCGGATCTGTTTGCAGCACGGCAAGACGGCGATTACGATGACTTTGTCTATTTTGACCAAGAGGTGACAGAACGGCTTTATCCTCTCTGCATCGATTTTGTAGATACAATTAACAAACTTATCAAAGAAACTGCCTTATGAAAAAGAGACTCGTCATACTGACCGGAGCCGGGATGAGTGCGGAGAGCGGGATTTCGACGTTCCGCGACTCGGATGGATTGTGGGAGAAACATCGGGTCGAGGATGTAGCGACGCCGGAAGGCTTCGCCGCCAATCCGCAACTGGTACTGGATTTCTATAACCAACGCCGCCGGGAGCTGCTCAACACGCAGCCAAACGCGGGCCACATCGGGTTGGCGGAACTGGAGCGGGATTTCGACGTGCGAATTATCACGCAGAACGTGGACAACCTGCACGAACGCGCTGGAAGCAGTCACGTCATCCACCTGCATGGCGAGTTGATGAAGGCGTGCCCCATAAACGACCTGAACACCGCTTACGACATTTCGCCCGAACACCCGGACTTGCATATCGGCGACAAAGACGCAAACGGCGTGCAGCTGCGCCCTTTCATCGTCTGGTTCGGCGAGCCTGTACCGATGATCGAGCCGGCAATCACAGAGGTAGAAGCGTGTGATATTTTTGTCGTGATCGGGACATCGCTCAACGTATATCCGGCAGCTGGACTGTTGAATTACGTCCGGCGGGGGCAACCGATTTTCCTCATCGACCCAAAGGTCGTAAACACATATCGGACGGACATCCACTTCATCCGCAAAGGTGCATCGGAAGGAGTCAAGGAGTTGAAAGAACTGTTGCGCCCCTACGCGCAACCGCAATAACCGACAATGAAGCAACCGACACGCCTCCCCTCTCCGCTGCTCTCCCTGATACCGATTCTGGTTTTGGTCGCCTTGTTGTTCGTCACCATCCGCACCTTCGGGAGCGACGCGTTGAGCGGAGGAAGCCAAGTCGTCCTGCTGACAGCTACTGCGCTTTGCTGCGTGATTGCAATGACATACAGCCGCGTAAGCTGGCAGACGTTGGAGCACGCGATGGTCAACAACATCACAGGTGTTGCCACGGCTTTACTCATTCTATTAATCATCGGCGCACTGTCGGGCAGTTGGATGATAAGCGGTGTCGTCCCGACACTGATTTACTATGGAATGCAGATTATCCATCCCAATTTCTTTCTGACTTCGACCTGCCTCATCTGCGCCATCGTCTCGGTGATGACCGGCAGTTCGTGGACGACGATTGCCACCATCGGCATCGCCCTGTTGGGCATCGGGCAGGCACAGGGATTTGAAGAGGGTTGGATTGCCGGCGCCATCATCTCGGGAGCC
>CALUTX010000249.1 GCA_944323815.1 uncultured Parabacteroides sp.
GAATCGCAATCACACTTGTTTCACCGATTGAACCGGGGATGAAACCGGTCACCATGTCGCACAGACTCCACGGATATTCGGGCGTGGTGGTCGTCGCTACTTTCGCGATACCCAGCGGGGTTGCAGCCGAAAAGCCGTCCACTACTTGACCGGCTCCCAAGCCGAATGTATCAGCCGTGCGGACCCAAATCTGGTCACCCGACATCGACGAGGGATAGGCGAAGAATAAGAACGCGCGCGTCACCAGCGCCACGTTAAACACGTTGTATCCCGTTCCGCCGAACACCTCTTTCGCAAAGATGACGGCAAAGGCAGTTGCCACGGCAATCATCCACAGCGGCGTGTCGACCGGGACAATCATCGGGATCAAAATACCGGAAACCAAGAATCCCTCTTGAATCTCCTCTTTCTTCCATTGGGCCACCGCAAACTCGATACCCAAACCTACCACGTAGGATACGATGATTTTAGGCAATACAGCCAGAAAACCAAACAAAAATGTCATCCAGAAACCCGGATTGGCGCCAATAGCGAGGTTATGCTGATACCCCACATTGTACATACCGAAAAGTAAAGCAGGCAACAAAGCGATAATGACCACCGTCATGGTGCGCTTCGAGTCAATGCTGTCATGAATATGCACGCCTGATTTAGAAGTCGTGTTCGGAACAAACAAAAAGGTTTCGAATCCTTCAAAAACAGAACGGAACATCGCCAGCTTTCCGCCTTCCTCAAAGTTAGGCTTAATCTTGTCGAGATAATTCCTTAACGCTTTCAATGTATCTAATTTTTTAATGTTATTAATTCATTTCCTTGTATAGCAGATCCAAGCCCTGACGAACAATCTTCTGAATTTCAATCTTCGAAGTATCCACGAACTCGCAGAGGGCGAAATCTTCGGGAGCCACTTCGTAGATACCCAAGTTCTCCATCTTGTCGATGTCGAACGCGATGATGGCCTTCAGCAGGTATTCGGGCATGATGTCCATCGGGAACACCTTGTCATACTCGTTGGACATGATCATCGCACGCTTGCCGCCTTTGACGCGGGCGTCCAACGTATATTCCTTACCCTTGCCTGTCAGCCACATCGGGAACGAATGGCTCACGCTATACTTCCCGAAGCCGGGAGCGGCCCATCCCAGGAACTCGTCTACATCGTCGCCTTCCGGAATCACCGTGATTTGGTTGTCATACGCGCCCAGATAATCCTCTTTGGCTACCTTCGTCCCCGTCAGGACGTCACCGCTGATGATGCGGACATGTGCCTTGCCTTCGAGGATTTTCCCGCCGACCAGACTGCCTACCGTACAGCCTGCGATGGCTTTCACATAGCCTCGCTCAGTCGTCTCCGACCCCGTGATGGCTACCAGGCGGGTAAAATCGGCTACCCCCTTGTTGAACAAACGACCAATCAGGATAACATCTGCCGCACTGACCACCCAGACGGTTTCGCCTTTGTTGATCGGCTTGATGTGATTGATCTGCACGCCGACGTTACCGGCCGGATGCGGTCCCTCGAATTCCACGATTTCAACGCCTTGGGCGGTTACGGAAGAGCCCTGCCGTTTGCCCACGTAGACCTTGCCGGCCGTCAGCTTGGCAAGCGCATCCAGACCTGTCTGGAAGTCGGCTTCCTGCCCCTTCAGGATGAAATCGAAATTAGGCGCCAACGGAGCCGAATAAAAAGCGGACACAAAAATGTCGCGCGGCGTGTCGGCCGGCGAAGCCACGATGTCATACGGACGTTGCTTGATGAACGGCCACATGCCTGCGTTCAGAATCGCATCTTTCACCTCTTCCCCTTTCAGAGAAGCCACGTCCTTTTTGCCGAAATCTTCATATTCGAGCTGCGCGTCCGGCTTCACAACGATGCTGAGCACCTTGCGCTTCGCTCCTCGGTTTACGGCGGTCACCTCACCACTGACGGGTGATACAAACTTAATCTCCGGGCGGTTCTTGTCAATCATCAATGCAGAACCGGCTTTGACCTTTTCCCCTACTTTGGCAATCACTTTGGGAGAAATGCCGTTGTAATGGTCCGGGACGATCGCGTACGTATCGCTCCCTTTGCCGCTTAACAGCACGTCTGAAGCCTTGCCTTTCAGATTAATGTCTAAACCCTTTTTAATTTTTATCACATTTGCCATGATATAACTAAAATTGCTTATATGTAATTTTCCCGCAAAAGTAAGCAATTTTTTATGTTTTAGAGCATAATGCAGGAAATAAATAAAGAAATAATTCCATAATTTTGTGCCAACAATAAATGACAATCGAAATGAGAACATCCAAGCTACTTTTTGCCCTGTTTTTGGCCCTTTCTTTCGGGGGAAACGCACAAACGGCCCATCGGACGCAAATCCATAACAAGCAGATAAAGACCCTGCAAGTCCGCGTCGCGGACGAACAGATTTCCAACCCTTACATCATGCTGAACGGAGATCGGCAAATCGAAATCAACTTCGACGCGCTGGGCGACGGCTACACGCGCTATGCCTACAAGGTGGTCCACTGCAACGCCGACTGGACCCCCTCGCAGCTCAACCCCATCGAGTATCTGAACGGCTTTCAGGGAATGCCCATCGAAGACTTTGCCAACGCCATCGGGACGACCACCCAATATGCGAACTACCGCCTGTTCCTCCCCAACGACGACATCCAGTTCAAGGTGTCGGGCAACTACGCCGTACAGGTCTATCGCGAGGATACCCCCGAGCAAATCCTCTTTACCGCCTGCTTCTCCGTGGCCGAGCCGATGATCCGGATCGAGGCCGCCGTCAGCAGCAACACCGACATCGACACCAACCAGAGTCATCAGCAGGTCAGCTTCGCGCTCAACCACAAGAATTTCCCGATTACCTACCCACAAAGCGACCTGAAGATTTTCGTCTATCAGAACAACCGGCGCGACAACTTCGCGACCGGCCTGCAACCGATGAGCATCACCGAGGACCGGATTACGTACACCAACAACCGCAACCTGATTTTCCCAGCCGGGAACGAATACCGCCGGATGGAATTCCTGAGCAACAAGTACAACGGCATGCACGTGGAGAGTATCTCTTTCCACAATCCTTACTACAACGTCACGCTCATGACCGACAGCCGGCGCGACCAGCTCACTTATCAATATGACCAAGACCAGAACGGACGGATTTTCATCGGGTGCAGCAGTTGCGAAGACCCCGACACGGAGGCGGACTACTACATCGTCCACTTCGCCCTTGCCTGCGAACCGCTGCTCGACGGGAGCGTCTACCTGCACAGCGACCTGTTCAACAACGTGCTGGACGAGCGAAGCAAAATGGGGTATAATTTCGACACGGGACAGTACGAGAAGGCGGTCTTGATGAAGCAGGGAAGCTACAATTATCAGTATCTTTTTGTCCCCAACGGCTCCACCACCGGGCAGACCGCTCCGCTGGAGGGCGACTTCTACCAGACGCAAAACGAATACAGCATCTACGTCTACTACCGTCCGATGGGCGCCCGTTACGACCGCCTGATCGGGGTAACGACCGTCCGGAACGACATGGAGGTGTTCTGAGCGGGGAAGCGCGACGGCTAATTGCTCGTCATGCGCTTGATGATGCTATACGCGTTGATGATGCCCAGCTCGCCGGCCTTACTCAAATCGGCTATCCCGCGGTTGGCGTCGCCCTGCGAGAGGCGTGCCAAGCCCCGGTTGAAATAGGCTTCGGCAAACTCCGGATCCCGCTCGATGGCCTCACTGTAATCCTGGATGGCGGCCCGGAAATCGCGCTGCGCGCAACGCAGATTCCCCCGGTTGAAGTAGGCATAGACGAAATCGGGGTTCAGCTTGATCACCATGTCGTAATCCCGCGAAATCATCTCGTGCTCGTAGGCCCGTTTGGAGTCGTTGATCGATGCCGACGTGGGGTCGTTCGTCGAAGGGGCATTGCTGATGCGCGGGTTGCGGCCCATCTGCAGGTTCATGCTCATCGCCGACGTCGCTTCGGGCTGTTCTGTTTCGTGCGAC
>CALUTX010000250.1 GCA_944323815.1 uncultured Parabacteroides sp.
CGGATGGCAGGCCCCCACTCGATGGCCAGGCTACGTACCAAACCGGTAATCGCCGTCTTCGTCACATTATAGGGGAAGCAACCCGGGATGGAACTGAAGGCATGATTCGAAGTCATCAACAGCAAAACTCCTTCGCCGCTCTGCTCCAAATAGGGCTTGCAAAGTTTCGAGAGTCGCCAGTGAGAAGCAAAGTTCAGATCCAGATTGTACTGCCAACGCTCTTCCGAACAACCTGCCGCCCCTTCGAAGACATTCATGCCGGCATTCGACACCACGACGTCGATACGCCCAAACGTCCGAACGGTCGCCTCAACAAAAGCTTGTAAATCTTCCCGCTTCGTCACGTCTGCCTGATGGTAGAAAGCACGTACCCCCTCCGACTCTACAGCTTGCTTGAAGCCCTGCACACTCACATCATTTTCAGGCTTGCGCGAGCAGCCTGCCACATGCGCTCCCGCACGGGCAAACTCACGCGCCACGCCCAGTCCGATGCCGGACGAAACGCCGGTCACCAAAACCACCTTACCTGTATAATCAATGACAAAACTCATAAGCCCATCAGATATAAAAGTTATCAGGAGCATCAGACGTAATACCCGGATGTTTCTCCATCTCCTCCTCTACCAAATCAACACCCAAGCCGGGACGATCGGAAAGATGTAGTTGTCCGTCATAAACCATATCGGCAATCGGATGGTCAATCACCGTGTCACGCCAAGGAACATCGTTGAACATAAACTCCTGACGGAAGAAATTCGGAATCGCCGCGCAAACATGCGAAGAGGCCAACGTAGAAAGCGGGCCGTTCGGATTGTGCGGAGCAATCAACACATTATAGGCTTCCGCCATCGTTGCCATCCGTTTCATTTCAGACGGGCCGCCGCAACGGGTAATGTCCGGCATAATCACGTCGCACACATGTTTTTCCAACAACGAACGGATGCCAAAGCGGGTATAATGCCGCTCACCTACGCAAATCGCCACGTCTGAAGGAATCCGCTCGCGCATCGCACGCAGCGTCTGCGAGCTTTCCGGCCCGGCAGGCTCTTCATACCACGTAATATCCAGTTGGGACAACCGCTCGGCCATCTTGACGGCTATACGGTAATTCAGCATCGCATGTGTTTCAATCATAATGTCAC
The DNA here is from genome assembly GCA_944323815.1 of uncultured Parabacteroides sp. GTDB lineage: Bacteria > Bacteroidota > Bacteroidia > Bacteroidales > Tannerellaceae > Parabacteroides. Next base: position 1,143 of record CALUTX010000250.1, read on the forward strand.
ACGCCGGACCTACGGCATCGCGAACAGCCTTGGAGACGTTGAAAGCCCGATCCTGCTGTTCGGCCGTGAGCGTCAGATTAGACGCCAAGTCTTTCCCATAAAAATAGTTCGTGTGGGCAAACGGGTCGAACTTCAAGCCCGTAAAACCGGCTTCTACGACGCGACGGGCTTGAGCAGCATAATCCGCTTCGTTGTGGCCACCACCCGTGAACCAATAATTGGCATAAAGCAAAATATCTTTCCGATAGGCTCCCCCCAACAATTCATAACAGGGTACGCCCAACACCTTTGCCTTCAAATCCAACAACGCAATGTCCACCCCGCTAATCGCACAAAGGCTGGCTCCATACGGACCAATCCAGTTCAAGTCCCGATATAATTTGGTCCAAATAAAATCAGTCTGCATCGGATCTAAACCGATGATACGCTGCCCGACATGTTTGGCAGCTTCAAACACAATCGGACTACCCGGCCAATTGGTTGCTTCGCCCACTCCGGTATAGCCTTCGTCCGTATACACTTTCAATAAGGTCCAGTTATATTTAAGTCCCTGCACCAACCAGACTTTTACATCCGTAATCTTCATCTTTATCTGTTTTTTTCTGTTTCTTTACAACCATTACATTATTCCATATTGGTCAAAAGCGTCACGAGCTTTCATGCCTTCTTGAATCTTTTTCAATACCATCCGTTCGCCACGCGCTTTCTCTAAAGCACGGGTAAATACCTCCTCTTCGATTTCACGCGGGACGACACACACGCCGTCGATGTCGCCTACCAGAATATCGCCGTCGTTAATCCGTACCCCGTCCATCTCGATGGGCACACGATAATCAATCACTTTTCCACGAGGCGCTTGGTCTTGTGCGTATGACCCATAGGAAAAGCAGGGGAAGTTAAGCGCCAAAATCCCTTTCGTATCACGTGAATAGCCGTTCACCACCGCACCGGCCGCCTTACACTGCATGGCGCGGGCACTCATCAGTTCGCCCCACAACGCATAACGGGGCGAGGAACCGGAACAGATATACACTTCGTTTTCCTTCAAATCGTCCAACGCTTCGAGCATCAAACCGAACGAACGCTTCAACAAGGGATTGACGCCACTCTCTTTCGTTCCTTCCAACACATCCGCTTCCAAAACAGTCATCGCGCGACCGGCAATCCGCATATCGTCGCGCAACGGCCGGATCTGTGGCGGAAGAAATTGGTGCGTATATCCCATCTTATCCATAATATCACCCACCACCGCGGTGTACAATTCTTCCTTTATTAAAGCAAACAAGGCTTTATCATCTTTCCATTCTTTCATTGTGACTCCTTTTAATGCATATTTCTACATGCAAAAGTAGAATCTTTCTTTCGCAAAAAAGAGAAGAAAAAGAAGGGTGACTTATGTGAAAAGGAACACAAAACGGAAATAAGTAGACAAAACGGCTCTATGGGGTATTATTTGGTTACTTCGCGCGGTGTGATGCCCATTTGTTGCTTGAAAAGGCGGGAAAAGTATTGGGGAGATTGGAATCCGCAGGCAAAACAGACCTCTTTGATGGACATCTCTGTGTTACGCAACAGCTCGATGGCTTTGTTGAGGCGGATTTGGTTCAGGTAATCAACCGGAGAGAGGTTGAGGTATTGGGAAAACAGTTTGCGCAAATAACGCTCTCCCACGTTGGTATACGTGGCAATGTCACTAGCCGTGATATTCATCTGGTAATTCAAGCGGATGTATGAGATGGCTTTCCGCAGCGACTCATTCGTGCCAATCGGCAAATAGACTTCGTCCAAATAGCGGTAAATCAGAATCAGCAGCTCGGCGTAATACATGACGACCAAGTATTGATAGTATTTACTTTTCTGGTTCAACTCATTGACAATGCGTTGTACGGCACGCATGATACGCACATTATTGACAATCTTAATCAAACGGTTCTCTTCCGAAAAGATGGTGACGGGAGCCAAATCTCCTTGTTCCGGCCGGGAAGGCGGATTGAAACGCAGGAAAATTTCAGGAAGGAATTCCAGCTGCATCAGCGTCGTCTCCTCCGAACCGGCTTCAAACAGGTGCTCTACGTTAGAACAGATAATCATCATTTCGTTTTCCTTGAAACTGATGCTTTCATTCTGGAGATGCAGGATGCAGTTGCCTTTCTTTACATAATTGATTTCGATACGGAGGTGTTTATGCGGTCCAAACGTTTCAAAAGGCTCGAATGAGACAAAACGGAACACATCTGCCAACCGCTTATGTTTCAGATTTTCGGTGATGCCTTCCAGCATACCCCACAATGATTGTTCAGTAGATTGTTCCATGCGTTTTCTCTTTATCCGATGTAGCAAATGTATAGAAAATTAGACAAAAGAAAAGTAAATCCGACCACAAATCCATTCGGAAATCTTCCTCCGATGCTAATCCGATTACTTCCGGGGAACTGTTTTTTTACCCCGAAAGTAATCTTTTTTCACATTAAGGCTTTCCGAAAACGTTCGCCGGAACGCCTTGGACACCCGGCCGGCAAGAGAAAAGACTTCCGCTTAACGGATATTGCTTCAGCTGCTCGTCTGTAAGCCCGGCGCGTGCCGTTGTGATGTAAAGCGTATCCAGCTTTTCTCCCCCGAAGGCACAAGAGGCAACGTGCGGAGCCGGAACCTCCACCTTGGCAAGCAATTCGCCCGTGCGAGGATTGTAACAATAAACGCCGCTCCCTCCCCACTGGGCGACCCACAGGTTGTCATTACCATCAATTGTCATGCCGTCCGGCGAGCCACTTCCTTCCGGCAAAACGACGGCGATGCCATCAAAGCTGATTTCCCCGCTTGCCGCATCATAGCGATAGCGGGCAATCCGTCCCGT
>CALUTX010000251.1 GCA_944323815.1 uncultured Parabacteroides sp.
GTCTATGCCTCCTCCTCTTCGCCTTCGCCGGTATCTACAACCTGAAGCGCGACTCGGCAGACGGACGGTTGCTGATGCGAATAGGCGTCGCCCGCCAGTTGCCGCCAGCCCCACACCGCCTCGACGAACCCCGTCAGCATCAGCACGGCGAGGAAGAAGAAGGCCAGTCCCCGCCCGTTTGCCAACCAATAACGCAAGAGGAACCACAGGACGACGAGCTGCCCGCCGAAGCGCAGTTTCTCCGGCTCCGGGTCGAGCGTCCAGTCGTAGGTGAGGAGTGTGACGGCGGCGAAGGCAAGCAGCAGCTCGTCCGGCAGGGCAAACGGAAACCGCTGCCGTCGGCGGCAGGCGGCAATCGCAACCGTCAGTACCGCCGATAGCGTCGTTACCCCGTGGAACCAAAATACTTTTCCCGTCACAATGCCGTTCGCCAACCCGCCCGTCGTGACGAGCGGCGTCAGGAGCAGCAGCGTGCCGCAAATAGATGCCAGTGCATTTCCCATTTCATGCCAGTGTATATTTATTTTCCTGCCGGGCTACTTTTTTTAGTCGCCGAGCTGTTTTTTTTCGCTCCCGTTCCATTTTCATTCAATCCGTTTCATAAACCGTTCCCACCGGAACCGTCCCGTGTAAGGGTCGGTCGAACGCCAGATGCGTACCGCCCGTCCGACGATGTATTCCTCCGGCAGCATCCCCCAGTAGCGCGAGTCCTGCGAGTTCTCCCCCTTGTCGCCCGCCACAAAGTAATAGTTTTTCCGGAAACAATAATATTGGATGGGTTCATCGTTCAGGTAGACGGTCGAATCGCGATAGGCGAGCGTCGCCCCCTGTTCCCATTCAATCAGCTTGCGGTAGAGCACGAAGGCGGTGCGGTCCATCGTGACGGTCGCGCCTGCCTTCGGGATAAAGAGCGGCCCGAAGTCTTGGATGTTCCAGTCGATGATGCTGTCGTACGGGAAGCAACGGTAAATCCCGTCGGGAAAATCCTCCGGTCGCGTTTGGCTGATACGCCGCTGTGCTTCCGGATTCCCGAGTGTCCCCTCGAAGCCGTTTATGTGGAAATAGCCGTTGCGGATGGAGAGCGTGTCGCCCGGCAGCGCGATGCACCGTTTGATGTAATACTTCAGGATGTGCATCTCGATTTTGCTCCAGTCGTTCGGGTGTGGGAAGTTGAAGACCAGGACGTCGCCCCGCCGCGCCTTGCGCAGTCCCGGCACGCGGTAAATCTCCGTCTGCTCAAGCCGGAGCGTCGCGTTCACGTCGAACAACCGCGCCCCGAGCGTCGGCTTCCAGACCCACACATCGTCCCCCTCCACCAGTCCCGGCTCCATCGAGTCGCTGGGAATGCGGAAGGAGGCCAGGAGGAAGACCTGGCAAAGCAGATAACAGATACCTGCCACGAATGCAATCAAAATCAGATTGATGCCCCAGTCTAGTATGTGCCGGATTGATTTCATATTTGTCTATATTCAGTTACCACCAGACCTGTTTCCCGTTTTCGTAAGTAAAAGGTCGATGTTCTTTTCCTCGTGTATGGTTATGGATGCGGAAAAGAGCGTTTTGCGGGATATTATGATAAACCAGTTGATTGGCTTGCGCCACTTGTTTTCCCAGTGAAATCCATTCCCCGTCCCAATAAAACAGTTCATACAGTTCGCCGGAAACGATTCGGTTATCATCGCTTCTGGGGTAAAACTCCACTTTCCCGATGGCGCGTGGTTTCCCTAAATCGAAAAGCACATATTGTCGTTTTTCGAATTGGCTGGGTTGATAGTAGGAAACGCGGTCTCCGTCGGTGAGTAGTTCCAGCTTCTTGTCACTGAGTCCGGGCGTACCGGTTACTTGGGCATGGATCGGTCGTCCTTTGGGGTCGAAAATCTTGATTTCCGCGATAGTATAAGGATAACTTATGCGGGTGGTTTTCTGACTGAAATCACAAAGCAGATACCGATAGGGCTTATTCGGAGTTGCGAAACTGTCGACATAAAAAGGCATTTCTTCAATGGTGTGAATAAGCAAAGTGTCTTTTAGGTCTTTCCGGTGACAGGCATAGAAACGCGTACCCAATGTTGTGGAAGCCTGTAACGCTCGATTTAGCCGGAAAGGTACTTTCGCGTAGAAAGTTGCGATTGCTTCTTTTTTTTGAAGTGAATGCGATAAATAGCGGATTTTTCCGTTCGACATTAAAATAAAAGGCTCACCGGCAGGAATGAACTCTTTGTTGATATAATAAGCCGGTAAGTAAAGGACGTTGACAGCCATTTGCGGAAAAGTTGCGTGCCCACTTTTAGGAATGCTCCAACAAACCGGTTTCCAGTCACTATAATCATAACAGCACAAGTATACATATTGCGGTTTATTATCATTGTCCCACAGCGGAATTTGAATATCTTGGCTGACCATGTACTGGTTGGTGATGTCTTCTAGTCCGGGATTTCTAAAGAAATCGGGAATATCTTCTTTTGCGGAAAGTGCCAGACTGTGGGGCTGCATCTCATAGTTGACGCGATACACCTTGGCAACAGTCCTGCAATATTGTAAAGTGATATGCGAAGGAATGTCCTTTGTGAAAGGGAAATGTTCGTTTTTCCAAAACATATTGTTGACTAACACATCCTGTTCAGAAAAATAGGGTCTTTGGGTATTATCATATAAACGGTGTTGTGTTTGTCCGGAGATAATCTCGGTCCAAAAGTGCGGATTGTTGGAATTTCCCCATGTCGGAACCGTATTCAATACGGCAGGAATGCCATTGGCTCGGAGTGCGGCAATTTTGTAGGTGTTTTCTTCCACGCAAGTTCCTGCTTGCCCAGCTACCAAATTCTGAAAACTTGTCGGAAGTAATTTGGGGTATTTCCCTACGAACAGAATCCAGTCTTGGAGGAAAGAACTGTCGATTTCTTCAGCGATTATTTGGGCAATTTCTTCGTATGAATGTTTTCCGACAGTATCTTTTTTGAAAGCGGCATATCGTTTATGGAAGAAATCGAAAGCTTCTGTCCAGTAACAATTGTTAGTTGTATAAGGCAAGACATAACGGCAGAACGTTTCGAAAGGAATGTCCTTGCACCAAGTATAGGAATTACGGATGCGAAAGTGTTCGTCAATATGGTGGATTAGAAAGTCGGCAGAAAGTATCTGAAGATCTGATTGATAACCGGGAAAAGCCTGGAGATTTGGATGTTGTTGATGGATACTATCGCAGATAACAAATTGGATGTCGTTTTTATAGCTGCCGTATGTTTTCCGGTAGTTTGCCAATGCGTCAAAATAAGGCTGTTGAAATTTTGTAAAATTGGAATCCAATACTTGTTTCCCGATCATATTGCGAATGAGAAATTGAGCAGCAGATAATTTTTCCGGTTCATTTTGATAATGATTCAAAACCTTTTCCAATTCTATCCGGTTTTTGCCGGCAAGATCAAGGGCTGTATTTAACTGCCTGTCCTGATTGGAACAAGAACAGGCAGTAAGTGATAAAAGAAAGAATAAAATAAATGTTTTTATCATCGTGTAAAAATCAAATGATACCATCCAAATCTAAATAAGCAAACTGAAATTCATCATCAAAAGAAAATATGATTCGATTATTTTCTTTATCAAAGCAGAATGCTACAATAGGAAGACCGATATTTAATGTTGCTAAATGATTGCCAGCTAAATCAAATATGATAAGTTTGTCTGGTTGATGAACGGATTGTTGTCCATTTTTTGTGTACATTCTGATATCCCCCCAATAGGATGCAACTATTTTATTATTACAAAATATTATATCGTCGTAATATCCTTCTTTGCTTGATTTATCTGCATTCCATTTTTCTCCATATAAACAACATTTTAAATTTCCATCCAAATCACAAAGTGTTATTAAATCATGATACCAATAGACCTCTGCATAAAGATTATGTTCTGCTGAAGCTGCAAAACTGACTCGTTTTTTTTTGATTTTAGGGTGTCCATTGTATTTCATAAAATCAGCTTTTCCTGTTTGCAT
>CALUTX010000252.1 GCA_944323815.1 uncultured Parabacteroides sp.
TTATATCCGTTCCCGGCTTCGTTCCCCAGCGACCAGATGGTTACAGAAGGATGATTCTTATTCCGCTCATACATATTGGCGGTGCGGGACATGTGCGGAACCAACCACTCCGGGTTATTCCCCAACGTACCACCTTTGCGCAGATTGTAGTACATGCCATGCGACTCGATGTTCGCTTCGTCATATACATACAGGCCGTATTCGTCGCACAACTCATAGAAACGACGATCTTGCGGATAATGCGACAGACGAACGGCGTTGATGTTATGCAGTTTCATGATCTCGAAGTCTTTCCGCATCAACTCTTCCGGCACATAATGTCCTGTCTTCGGATTATGCTCGTGGATGTTGACGCCTTTGAACTTAATCGGCTGTCCGTTGAACAAAAAGACCGTGTAAGGTTTCCCATTTCCTGCTAACTGGTCCAATTGTTTAAACTCGACCCGGCGGAAACCGACGTTTTGCGGAACAACTTCCAGCACTTTGCCGTCTTCTTTGACTGTCATCAACAGTTTATACAGGTTCGGATGCTCGGCGCTCCAGAGCGCAACGTCCGGCAGTTCTTTTTCAAAGGAGGTTGTCGTGATTTCATTGGGGCTTACCCATACCTGATTCTCGGCTGTCGCAACGGTTTTGCCTGCTGCGTCCACCAATTCATAAGAAACTGCGATGTGCTGCACCTTATCCGAATGGTTCTTCACGTCTACTGCCAGACTGAACTGTCCGTTCTTATAAGTATCGTCAAGTGTGGAAACCACTCGGTAGTCATTGACCGCAATCTTCGGTTGCGACCACAGGAACACGTCGCGCTCGATACCGCTCATCCGCCAAAAATCCTGACACTCCAAAAAAGAACCCGTACACCAGCGGAAAATCTTTATCGCCAATTCATTCTCTCCCGGTTGCAGATACTTGTTAATCAGGAATTCAGCCGGATTCTTGGAGTCTTCGCTATAACCGACCTCTTTGCCATTGATATAGACATACACGCCAGCTTTGGCTCCTGCCAATTGCAGATAGATGTCCCGGCCGTCCCAACCTTGCGGCACTTCAAAATTGCGCCGATAAACACCCACCGGAATCGCATCCGGCAATTTCGGGGGCTGCGGATTACGAGGTTGGAACTCATACCCGTGATTGATATAAATAGGCACACCAAAGCCCTGTACTTCCCAATTGCCCGGTACTGTAATGTCGCTCCAATCAGACGTATTCACACCTGCATCGGTAATGTTGGCAGGCAAATCCTTATGGGAATCGACATAATAGAATTTCCACGTGCCGTTTAATAATGAATAATAGGGACTGTTCTCATAACGTGACGTGAGGGCCGTCGCCCGATCGCCATAACTCATAAAAGAGGAGCGCGGAGCCTCCTTATTCACCCCAACAACCTGTATATCCTGCCAATAGGGGATTGCAGGTTGGTTGTCTGCCAACGCGGAAGCGAACAAAAAGCCACTGAGTGCTCCAGCAAGCATCGTTTTCTTAATCAATTGTTTCATACTATAAATGTTTTTTTATTTAGATCAAACCTTTTAATAATTGACAATGGAAAATGGACAATTGACAATTATTTTTCATCCCTTAATTGTCAATTGTCCATTTTTAATTGTCAATTGCTTATTATCTCGCTGCATAGAACGAATACCCTTCAGCAACTTGCTTAAACGCAAACACTCCTGCTTGATTCAATTCTACATTCATTTCTTTTCCATCAGGAAGATACATCACAACCTCGTCGTCACCTTTAAACTGCAACAACTTAACAGATTCACCATTTGCTTCTGCACTCCAAGTCTGGTCAGCCTCATTGAAAACCAAATCGACGCCTTTCTCTTCACCTTCCTTCTGAATATGATACCCATCCTTTTTCGTTTCAATGGCATAGGTTCCATCTTTTGTTTCTATTGTTTTGACGGTACCGGCATCAGCCACCGGATTACTTCCGCTCCAAAACTCAATAGAGTTCAAAACCAAAACGTCAGCCAACACGGAGATTTCATATACCGGAACAATCCAGAATACAATAAAGACCAATTCGTTCACAAACTTGTTGTCGATATTCTGGTTCCAATCCAATAACTTGTTAGACAAACCAAAAGAACCAATACAAGACGAAAACAAAACACTGCTGGCAAGCGCGGTTGCCACTAATACTGTTAAACTTTTTTTCTTCATGATGTTCAGTTTTTATAGTTGATTTGGCGACGAAGATAAGCATTTATTTTGGATTTGCTCGAAACTCTCCCGGTTTTCTGTCACCGGCCGGATAAGAAATTCCGGTAGGTTAAACGATTGCATAAAGGTCAGATAAAAATCCGGTTCCTCTTGTGGGACAGGGAAAGGTTTCCCGGCAACTCCCGTCGACGGATCGAAAGATGCGATATAAGGATGTGCCCACAAGCCATCTATCCGTTTGCTGCTGAAAACAAACCATTTCCCTGATGAGGACCAGTTATGAAAACTCTCCACTCGTTCGCTGTTCACCTCTTTCAAACAGCGAACTTCCCCATTTCGCAAGTCCAGCAAATACAAATCGCTTTCGGGATGCCAAATCGAGAAATTTCCATAACCGGAAAGGGTAAACATCAAATAATTTCCATCTGGAGAAACACGCGGAAAAGAGATACTTTTATGTTTGGAAGAGACTTCATACACGCATTCCGGCTTACCAAAAGAACAACGGGAAACGTCAAAAGAACACTTGTACAAATCATAATAGATACTATCCAACGGCGTCTGTTTCGTTACCGCCTTACTACGACAAAAATACAATGTTTTTCCATCCGGGCTCCATGTCGGAAACGTCTCCATCCACTGTGGACCGTAAAGCAGGGAATCTGTCACAATCCGGTCCATTTCGCAATCCCAAAGCATCAAATCCGATTCCATGTCCGACACCTCGACAGGCTTCTCTCCCGTCGCATGAAAAAACTGCAAGATTTCATTGACCGAAAGCGCGATGTAACGCCCCTCCGGATGCCAAGCGGCATAGGTACCGCCGTTCCGCATATCCGGAGTTTTCATGTTCACCTTTTTCACCGTTCCGTCCCGCAAGACCAACGTGCCCCCTTTCTCGCCCCGTAGATGAATCATCGCCCGATCCGGACGGTTTTGACAAAACGTGTGGCAGTTCATACAGGTCGAACGTGACGAACGGTTTTCCACAATCGGCACCTCTTCGAACGTCGTCAAGTCGCGCTGGTAAATCCCCATCTCGTTCCAAAGTTCATAACCCGGATAAATCCGCCGATACACCAAACAGGCATCTATCGAATCGGACGCAATCCGGTTCTGGATTTCTTTATATTGTATCCATTCGTCAGCCTGCCGAGTAAAGACACGAATAAAGAATTCTTTTCCTCGCCTCTCTTTTGCCAAAAGCCGCCATTTGTCGAATGGAATCCGAATATCGGCCGATTTACCTTTCTGTTGATAATAAATCCGGTCATCTGCCCCCATTTCAACCTTGAAAGCATCCCCGTTTTCCATAATCCGATAATTGGGTGGCGCGATATTGACCGGAAATGTCACCTCTGTATAATCCGGGAACAACACAGGAGACCTATCCACCAGTTTATCTGGCATAACAGTCCCCGATCCACACGCCGTCAACATAACCCAACAAAAGAAAAAAACAAAATGTTTCATACGATCCTACGGTTTCAATTGTTCACATTGCTCTAAAAAAGTCCGATACAAAGGTGGCATCTCCGGATAAGAAAAATATTCAATACGCCCGATGTTTTCGGCGAACAACGTACAGTTTTTGCTCAAAATTGAATAGCTCATCAAATACTCAAATGCCATCCGATTCGTCGGGTCTTGTTCGCAAATAAACAACAATTCGGGTCCCAAATCTTGGATATTGGCAAAACGCGCTTTCCCCGACTTTGACGGCGAAACAACATGCAAATCCGAGACAGATTGCCCCGCCTGAATCAGCCGCTCGTATGCCTCTGCCTGTTTCCGATAGAAAAGCGACTG
>CALUTX010000253.1 GCA_944323815.1 uncultured Parabacteroides sp.
GCGAATCGAGCAGCGGGATATTCAAGGCGACGCGCGTCGTCATCCTGTTTATCTGCGGAAGTATCATCTTCTTATAGATCTTCTCCAAGATAAGCGGAACGGTCAGAATTAAATTGGGCTTAACCTCCTCGAACGCTTTCAAAAGGATTTTGGGCGACGGCGTTTTCCCCAGCAGGAAGATATGCGCCCCTACCGCCAACTCGGCAAGGAAGTTGAACGCACAACTGTAAGCATGTGCAAGAGGCAAAAAGCAGAGCACCCGGTCGGCGTGGCAGATGATGCCGGAGTTGACGCCAAACATCACGTTTCCCGCCAAATTGTTTCCCGTCAGCATCACCCCTTTGCTGAAACCGCTAGTACCCGAAGTATAATTAATCAGGACTACTTTGTCGTTGTCCAGCTCGGCATACCGAATATCTTCCGGCCCGAAGCCGTTCGGATAGCGTTCGGCCATCCGCTCATCCATCCCTTTCAGGAACTTCTGAATACTTTCGCCGTCGCGCTGATGCAGGCAGCGGAAGTCGGACAGGGAGAAAACGCCGCGCACATCGGCAATCATCTCCTCCTCCAACGTATCCCAAATGCGGTCGCTGACAAAAAGGAAAACCGACTCGGAATGGTTGATGATATGATGCACATCGTTCGGACTGAAATCTTGCAGAATGGGAACGACAATCGCGCCATAGGTAACGACCGCCATGTAAACGATACACCAGCGCGCGCTATCCTTCCCGATCAAGGCAATGCGGTCGCCCCGCCGAATCTGGCAATCCTCAAAAAGCAGATGGATACGAGCAATCTCACACGCCATATCACCATACGAGAAGGTTACTCCCTTGCCATAATCCGTCAACGCCGGCAAATCCCAGTTCTTTTTGAAACTTGCCTCATATATTTTGATGAAATTTTCCTGAATCATGCAGTTACATTTTGATATATTTCGCAAAAATACAGAGTCTTGGATACATACACAAGAGCGGATGATTATATTTGCAGTCCATTGAAAAAAGAAGATTCATGATGAAGAATGATTTTATACGCTCGCTTTCCAAAGAAAAGCTTATCCAGTTGATTGAAGATTATTCCAAAAACTGGTTGGCGATGGACGGCGTCTGGTTCCAGTCGGTCGAGCGGACGAACGGTATGGACGCAGCCATGTATCACGACACAGAAGCATGGAAACGGTTTACCGTAATCGAAGCCAAACGCATCAAACAGTTCCTGAACCTTCCCGAACGTCCGGGACTGGACGGGCTTGCCCAAGCCCTGCAACTTCGCTTTTACGCCAACCTGAACGAATCCGACATCATTCGGGACGATGCGCAGCAAGTATTGATCTACCGTACAAGGGAATGCCGCGTGCAACGGGCCCGCGAACGTAAAAACATGCCGTTCCATCCCTGCAAGTCGGTCGGCGAAATCGAATACGCCGGCTTTGCCCGCACAATCGACGACCGCATCACTTGCGAATGCATCAGTTGCTTTCCCGACGTGACCGACGCGACCTGTTGCTGCGCATGGCGTTTCAGATTGGAAGAATAAAAAGATTTTTTCCTGCCGAGAAAAAAAATTTGCCTGCCGGGAGAATTTTTCCCCCTCGGCAGCGAATTGGGGCGCACACTAAGGGGGATTTTTCCAAGAATGAACGTTATTTTTCAAACAGGTTCGCAAGATTCTTGTTTATCAACGAAATATTTTGTTACTTTGCACCCGCTTTACGTAATCTCTGTCGGGACAAGTGGCCCGTTACATTGCGTTTCATTTAATTTTAAACTAAAAAGCTAATAGAAAAATGGACTTAATTAAAATTGCAGAAGAGGCTTTCGCTACAAAGAAAGAGCATCCTTCGTTCAAGAGCGGCGACACGATTACGGTTGCTTACCGCATCAAAGAGGGAAACAAAGAACGTATCCAGCAGTACAGAGGCGTGGTTATCCGCATTTCGGGTCATGGCGACAAAAAGCGGTTCACGGTTCGCAAAATGTCTGACAACATCGGTGTAGAGCGTATCTTCCCGATCGAATCTCCGTTCATTGAAAATATCACAGTCAACAAAATCGGTAAAGTACGCCGTGCAAAATTGTATTACCTGCGTGCCCTCACCGGAAAGAAAGCAAGAATCAAAGAAAAAAGAGTGTAAAAAAACACTCCGTGGAAATTATTGCCATACAAAAAAGCGGCGCGAAATGGATTCGCGCCGCTTTTTTGTTTTTTTCTTCTATTACCTTTGTAACCATTGCATCACACTCTCCGCACATCGTTCCCCGTCCATCGCAGCCGAGACGATTCCGCCGGCATAACCGGCCCCTTCGCCGCAGGGGAAAAGGCCTTTCAATGTGACATGCTGGCAAGTCTCCCGGTCGCGCAAGATGCGAACGGGTGCGGAGGTACGTGTTTCGACACCTATCATCACGGCCTCGTTCGTCAGAAAGCCTTTGGATACTTTCCCGAAATAGCGGAACCCTTCACGCAGACGATTTGTAATGAAATCCGGCATCCAGAAATGCAACGGCGAAGCCAACAGTCCCGGCGTATAGGAAGAAACGGGAAGCGTCGAAGAGTTCTTCTTCTGAATGAAATCGGCCATCCGTTGCGCCGGAGCAGTCTGCCGCATCCCGCCGTTTAACCAGCACAACCTCTCCAAACGCTCTTGAAAAACCATTAACGCCAAAGGCGAACCGAAAGCTGCCATCACATCGTCCTCCTCCAAATTCCGCAATTCCGGAGTCATCAGCGACTGAAAATCTTCCGGATGAAGCTCCACGACCATGCCCGAATTGGCCCAACGCGAACCCCGATTGGAAGGCGACATGCCGTTGACCACTACCTGCTGGGGCCCGCTTGCCGCCGGAACGACAAAACCTCCCGGACACATGCAGAAGGAATAGACCCCTCGCCCGGCTGCCTGCGTGACAAAACTGTATTCGGCTACCGGTAGATAATCGCCGCGCCCCTCCTTCCGATGATATTGGATTTGGTCGATCAACTGCTGCGGGTGCTCCAGACGCACACCGACGGCGATTCCCTTCGCCTCAATCGGGATTTGCCGGGCATAAAGATAGCGATAAACGTCACGTGCCGAATGGCCGGTCGCCAAGATAACCGGGCCGTAGAACTGCCTGCCGTCGTGCGTTTCCACGCCCACGACTTCGTCGCCGTCGCGGATAAGCAGCGCATCCATGCGGGTCTCGAAATGTACCTCGCCTCCCGAACGGAGAATCTGTTCGCGCATCTGCTCGATGACACGCGGCAACTTGTCCGTCCCGATGTGCGGATGGGCATCCGAAAGAATGGAGGTGCTGGCTCCAAACTGGCAGAAAACCTGTAAGATCTTCTCAACCGAGCCCCGTTTCTTGCTCCGCGTGTAGAGTTTTCCGTCGGAATAAGCCCCGGCTCCCCCTTCGCCAAAGCTGTAATTGGATTCGCTGTTCACACAGTGCTCGCGACTAATCCGCGCAATGTCCCGTTTCCGCTCGCGCACGTTCTTCCCCCGCTCGATCACAATCGGGCGTACGCCCAACTCGATCAAACGAAGCGCAGCAAACAGACCGCCCGGTCCCGCTCCCACCACGACGGCCGCCTTTCCTCCGGACACATCCGGATAGACCACTGAGGGAAATTCCTGCTCGTCCGGCTCTTCGTTGATAAAAACACGTAATTTGACATTGACAAAGATGACACGCTGGCGGGCATCAATCGAACGTTTCAGCACCCGGACGACCCGAATCTGCGAAACTGCATTTCCCGTCTCGCGAGCCGCCACCCACTTCAAAGCCTGCTCATTGGCTGCCTCTTCCGGCAACAGGCGAAGTTGTAATTCCCGTATCATATTTTCTTTTTCTAATCAACCATCGGCTACCCGAACAACTGCCGGAACGCCTCTTCCACTTTTCGCACCTGCACAATTTCAATCTTACATTTCTCCCTATCGAATCCCTTCAGGTTGCCCTGCGGCACCAAT
>CALUTX010000254.1 GCA_944323815.1 uncultured Parabacteroides sp.
GTGTATCCGGCAGCCACCGTACCGGTAATGGAGAACAACCCGGCTCCGATGATGACACCTACGCCCAGCGCGACCAAACTCCAAGGGCCCAGTACGCGTTTTAGCGATTTGCTTCCCGTCTGGTTGGCTTCGGCCTCCAACATAGCCAATGGCTTTTTGATAAATAATCCCATCTCTCTTTTGTCTATTTGTTATGAATCTGAATTTTCGGGGGCAAAGGTAGAGATTACCCTGTGGAAATCCAAATGTCAGGTATGAATGGGAAGTCGTTTCCAGATAAAGGCCGGTATACATTTCCATGCGGCCACCAACCACGTATAACGCCAGTCGATAATCACACGGCGTTTTTTCCTTTCGATGGCTTTTACAATGTGTCGGGCAACCTGTTCGGGTTTCATCTGCATCGGATAACGTCCGCCCCGCAAAAGATCTGTCCTGACAAAGCCGGGGCGAATATCCGTGAAGATAATCGGATGTTTTTCCATGACCGCCAATTGTTCCAAAGCGTCGATGTAGAGGTTCTGAAAACGTTTGGTTGCCGAGTATGCAGGAGCGGCGCCCAACCCTTTTGTGCCGGCGATAGAACTGATGACGGCCAATTGCCCGTAGCCTTGCCTGCAAAAATAGTGATAAGCGGCTGTCACCATGCGCGTAAAACCTTCCGCATTGGTCTGCACGGTGGCTATTTCGGTGGCCGGGTCTAATGGACGGTTCTGGCTACCGATTCCGGAACTGAGCAGGAATACATCCATGCCCCCTGTTTTTCGGATGAGCTTCTCCAATCGAAGAGGTGCATCAGCCTGTGTGACATCTATTTGTTCTGTCTCAATCTGTTCGGGAGCCTCTTGCTGCAAGGCTTCTAACCGGTCGATGCGTCGTCCGGCGATACCGACATGCCACCCAGCACGACAGTACAATCGGGCGACTTCCCGCCCGATACCCGATGTCGCGCCTACAATCAGGATTCTTTTGGGTTGGCTCATCGTTTGCAAACCCTTTTAGCTGCGGCAGAATGCGTCGCTGACGAATTTTAATACCTTGGGCAAGGCCGTACGCCAATAGGTCCACGTATGTCCGCCGTTACGCACGCGGAATTCATGCCTGATGCCTTTTTTCTGCATGATGCGGTGTACCTCGAAGTTGCCCGCTAACAAGCCATCGTCGTCCCCGCAGTCGATGTAATAGCGTACACGCGGCAGGTTCTCCTTATCCCATTCCGAAAGGATTTTCAAGACACTGTTTTTCTCCCAATGTTTGTCGTCCGGACCGTATAGGCGATAGAACAAATCTTTGTTTGATTGCTCTTTGCGGAGCGCCATCACTTCGTCGCTGAATACAGCGGCGCTCAGCGGGGCACAGGCGCAGAACATATCCGGATGATGGAGGCTGTAAAGGAACGAACCGTATCCGCCCATCGACAGCCCGGCAATGGCACGGCTTTCTTTGTCTTTGCGGATGCGGTAGGTCTTTTCCATGTAAGGAATTAGCTCTTCGAAAAACATGTCTTCGTAGGGTGCTTTCCCGTCATACTGGTTGATGTACCACGTGTCCCAAGCGTCCGGCATGACGATAATCATCGGGACGGCCTGCTGTTTGGCGATGGCCTGGTCGGCGATAGTCTTCATCTGTCCCATTTGGATCCAGTTGGTTTCATTGTCCGTATAACCATGCAGCAGGTAGAGAACGGGATAGTTACGTTGCGACGTGTTGTAGTCGGCCGGCAGATAGATGGAATAAGACACTTTCCGCCCTAACTTTTGGCTGTCGAAAGAGAGTGATTCGAGCACGACGCTTTGTCTTTGTGCGTTTCCTGCAAGGCTTAGTAGGCACAAGCAGATGAGAAGATAAATTTTGTGTGTCATAGCTGATATGATTTTAATGTATGTTTTGGGCTTCCGTCGCCAGTTTTCGATATTCGCCCGGCGTGTAACCCACGTTTTTCTTGAAAATGCGATTGAAGTGCTGCGAATATTGAAATCCCAGCTCGTAAGCAATTTCGCTGACGCTTTTGTCGGTCCCGGCAATCAACTCTTTGGCCACTCCGATCAATTTGTTCTGTATGTATTCTTGCGCCGTCTTCCCCGTCTCTTTTTTGATAAGGTCGCCGAAATAGTTGGGCGAGAGGAATACGCGGTCGGCAAAATACTTGACGGTCGGCAACCCTTCGCTTTGAGGCTTCCCGCTTTGGAAATAGTTGTCGAGCAGCGACTCGAAACGGCTCAACGTGTCGTGATTGGACTCCGTGCGTGTGACGAACTGGCGGTTGTAGAAGCGCATGCAATAGTCGAGCAGCAGCTGGATGTTGCGTGCAATCAATCGTTTGCTGAGCTTGTCAATCGGATGCGTCAGCTCCAGCTTGATTTTGTCCAGACAGTCGAGGATGATTTCTTTTTCCTCCTCCGACAGGTGGAGTGCTTCGTTCGAACTGTAAGAAAAGAAGGAGTAAGACTTGATTTCTTGTCCGAGCGACGTCCCTTTGATCAGGTCGGGGTGGAAGAGGATGCCTTTCGCCTTCAGCTTTGTCCCTTGGACGATTTCGGTTTCGGCCACTTGCCCGGGCGCGAAACTGACGATGGTTCCCTCTTCGTAGTCATACTTTTGTCGGCCGTAGCGGATGTCACCGCATTTGATGTCCTTCAAAAAAAGCGCATAAATGCCATAGTTGATGGTGAAACGTAACGGATAACGGGTTGCTTCGGCAAGGTCTACCACGCCGACCAGCGGATGCAGGGTTTCGAGGCCGAACAGCTGATTATATTGGTCGACGGAATTGAGTTGGATAATTTCATTTTCTTCCATAAAGACACAAGTCATTAGTTTGCTACAAATGTATAAAAATATTCGGAGCGTGGAGCTCTTTTTTTATTCTCTGTACAAACTTTCTTCTGTCGACCGGACATAAACTTGCTTTTCATGGCAGATATTCTCAAAACAGCGTCGCCGTTTGTAAAAACAGCGTCGGTAATTGTATAATCAGCGACGGTGATTTTACAATCGCTGACGCTGTTTTAAGAATAGGAGGGGAGCAACTATAAAAGATGTACGGGTGTTTATACTTTTACCTTCCGTCCATTTGGATTTACCCGGCGGGGGAATTTCCTTTGCGTGCAGCGTTTGGCGTTTGGGGAACGTCATTTATCATAGAAAGAAGCATATAAAATAGTAAAAGTGTATGGAAGCGAAAAAACGAATGGGCAGGGGCATCCTTTGGTTATGCCTGATTTTCTTGTTGTCGTCCTGTCATCTGGAAGAAGACGAGGTGCAGTATAATTTTGTGATATACAACTGGACCGAAACGCCAGTCGAGCTGACCCTTTCGTCGGGGGGCGCGTATCATGTGTATATCGACGGCATGTACGACTCGCGGCGCAAATTCAGCGAGCAGGAAACCATTTCTCCCGGCAATTATATGCTGTTCAGTCAAATCGTGGGCGACAATCCGGATGCGGGCGAGATTCCGCCCTCCATCATTCCGGCGTGGGAATACATCGTTTCGATCGAATGCGGGGGCGTTTCCATCCCCAAAAGTTTCTTTGCAGATCGGGCGAACTGGAAAATCGCTGGTGCGCATCAATTTACCGGAACCTTTTCGGATGTTTTTCTTGAGATAACGCCTGAGTTGCTCGAACAGTTCAAGGCGAATCAGTAAATCGGGTATAAACCCCTGTAATTTGTCTACATCATTCCCGGCTTTTCCTGGTTATTTTTGCCATATAAATCGGTAAAAAAGGAAAGAACAATGAAAAGAGTATGGATTTTAATTGTAATGGGTATGATGAGTATGATGACTTACGCACAAGAGCACCACGTTTTGGTGGCCTATTTTTCGGCTACGGGCACAACGGCCGGTGTAGCGAAAACGTTGGCAAGTGTGACGGGAGGTGATTTGTTTGAAATCGTTGCGGCACAAAAACACACACCCGCGGATGTGAACCGGAA
>CALUTX010000255.1 GCA_944323815.1 uncultured Parabacteroides sp.
CAGTTGGTAGAGCATAACCTTGCCAAGGTTAGGGTCGCGGGTTCGAGTCCCGTCTTCCGCTCCACTCCAGAGGGAGATGGATGCTCGAATGGTGGAATCGGTAGACACGAAGGACTTAAAATCCTTTGGCCATTGCGGCTGTGCGGGTTCAAGTCCCGCTTCGAGTACTTGGTGATATTATATCTAATTGAAAATGAATAAGTTGAAATTTTGAGTCTGTAATTTATGCGACTAAAATGCGACTTCATTCAGATTATAATGCGGAAGTAGCTCAGTTGGTAGAGCATAACCTTGCCAAGGTTAGGGTCGCGGGTTCGAGTCCCGTCTTCCGCTCTTTATCGTTTAACTCTCATGATTCTTGGAGATCGTGAGGGTTTTCTTTTAGATGAAATTGTTGTATTAAAAAAGGCTGCTTGCCTCGCTTGGCAAACAACCTTTCATTTGCGATTAAAATACCTTATGGCATTTCGTCACAAAGATACAATCTATCTTTGTTTTTTACATCCATTCGAGCGACTTTCTTATTTCCTGTATTTTCTCGATCGTGGTTTTACCTACATTACGATATCCCATAAGTTCATCGTCCGGGATTGTACGTAGCAGGCTCACATCTATTATTACATGCCCGTTTTCGTATCGAATAACGTTTGCTTGTTTTAGTACACTCTTTGCCATTGATAAAACTCTATCTTCGTTCATATTGATATTATTTTAATTGCCCTCTTACAGCTTTGGGCATTGCTTACATTTGGGTATAGTTACGACTTAAAGATGTTACATCTACATAAGTACTTATGACTTCCATCATCTTATGGTCGAACTCATCAAACTTGTCGGTAAACTCCTCGAAAACGTCGTCTATATTTTTTTTGTAGGTCTTGTCTACTACGTTTGCGACTGTATTAAATATGCTGCTTAACCTTGCCCGACAAAGCATCAAAATCTTTGTTTCTTCACTTATCTGAATGTTTTGCACGTTCTCAATGCACGTGTTATCTATCAATTCTTTTTCCATGTTCGTGTGATTTTTGTGTGATTATTGTTCTTTGTAGATGGTTCTTAACGCTCTTAGAAGTAAATCCAATTCTTTTGAATGCATTTCATAATTCTGTACATTATCAGATACAAAACGCATGGCACGTTCGACGTCTTCTTTGTATGAATTGCTGTCGTTTGAATATCTCATGTAAAAAATGACGGCTCGCATTAATTTGGATATGTAATAAATATGGGCATTTTTTTCCAAATAGTCCGCAAGGTTCATTAGAATGAGATCCGCCGTAAAATCTTCTTTTTTATCGTTTGTATAGGTATAGAAAACTGATGCTTCTTTCTTTATTGCTTCGACTAACGTTTCTCTGATTTCTGTAGATTCCATGTCTATGTATTTTTGTGATGAGGGGTGTCTGTTTGACCTACACCCCTTACCGGGTTAATAATTCGTTATTTAATTCGATGTATTATATCTCCTTATATCTTGTTTCAAAAAAAAGGTTTGGAACATCTTATTTTGTATCATGTTCATACCTTGTGTGCATTCGGTCGTACCTGTTGAATCTTGGTAACTATCTAAAACAAAAGCTAAACGCATTTTTGCGTTCAGTGATTCATCTTCTGTGTGAAGTAAATTCTCTATCGAGCGAATCACATCAGAATGTCTTTTCCCAAACTTTTCAGCCACCAACAGGCTGTTTGTTAAAACTTGGTCGTCATGACCCTTAAAAACTAATTCTTGCATATATATTTTGATTTTAATTTTCGACAATAGTATCCCAAGCGGCCCTTTTCAGAACACCTGCAATAAGGATGTATTTACTTAAATGATATTTTAAACCTTTCGTATGCAGTAGTACCGAAGATAGGAATATGTTCTTTGTTCACTATAACCATTGATTTCCGTTCTTCTGTGAATGTGCGTTGAAGCAGCTTTGCATTTGACCACAAGGTTGTAGTTGCGTTAATCGCACCGGATGCTTCATCCAAAAGAAATTGATTGAATATCTCAAAAGCCATCTTGACGAAAGGATTGTTGCGGTCGAATACGATTTCAATCTTTCCGTCTTTGAACTTTTCTTCTTCCTTGTTCATAACGCACCTCCTTCCCCGATTCCGGCAACAATGAATACGAATAGGAGTAATACAAAGCAATACACGTACATCTTTGCATCATGTACCGTCTTGCACGCACATACGCCCAATGGGAGGGAGTTTAAGACGTCGGCGACTGTCTGCCATGAAAAAGGATTCTTGAATGCAGGTCTTTCCGTTTCGTGGAATAACGTTGTTTGCTGGGTACTATTCTTCTCCGACAAACAAATGTTTCTGAGTTTGGACATAACTGAACATTGTTTGTTCGGGCAGGTGAAAAAAACGGTTTCGCCTGTCCCTTTGTCCTACACCTCAGATGGCAGTTATGGCCATTAAGCCATATCAAGGGGGTACGAAACCGTTATATCAATATGTCAGGGCATAAAAAATGCCGTAACATGAATATGCTCGGCGGATACTCCGCCATCTGAGTTTATAGGACACGGCAAAGGTACTTAATTTCTTGAAACGGCAAAACTAAAAGCATGAAAAGTTTTCCAGAAAAAGCATGTATCCTCTTTTGAAAAAGCATGTATGCTTTCCGGGAAAAGGGTACATACTTTCGGGGAAAAGGTTACATGCTTTCCGGGAAGAGTATCAAACCGTAAAATCTACGGATTTAAACACCCAAGTGTCTTGCACCATAAAGTAGATACCACTTTTTTATGATGTGTAAGAATTATATAGAGGTTGTGGGGTTGTAGGTGGTGTAATATGAAATGCTTTGATAATTAGGTGGATATAAACAAAACAGTTACAACTACCTTTTTCCGTATTTCTTCTATATCCTTGTCGGTGCGGTCTTTCAGACCTAACCTCTGATAATTGTTCCCGGGAACAAATAAAAGCCGTTATTTTGCGCCCGTTATCGTTCCATTTGTTGCTACTTTTGCAAATGTTAAAACATGTTGCTATTGTAACCTCACCCATCCTCATTCATCTTTCTTTTGTTCGCCATATACAATTCACAGTTCTGGCAACTAAGTGGCAAATAATAATGGATAGTATGATCTTCCTCTTCATCGGTTGTATCCTTCTTCATCTGTTGGAGGTCTGCCAACTTCATCAGGATCTCTGTTTTTTGCTTAGGATCCTTGGTTATGCTGGCAAGTGTGTTGAGTTCTTCTACAATTGCAGCCTTGTCTCGATTACGAGGTGTATCGTCTGAAATACATGTCTCTCCCCTGTGTATGGCAATAGCACCTCTACCTATCAAATATTCTTTGACTGGTTGAGACCTTAACCATCGTAAGGCCATACGGTGAATAATATCCGGGTCTTCTGCCGTGGATGTATTCCTCCGGCTGAGTAAATATGCCGTATCTGCATCTTGGTTTACGGTGTAGGCATCCAGACAGAACCGTTCAATCTTGGTCAGTGCTTCTTTTTTCTTCATGATTGGGTGTATTGATGTACTTTTCTAATTGCAATTCTCGATCAATCAGCTGGTCATTGTATATGAATAACTGCCGGCATAGTTCGTACGCCTCTTTATTATCTCCTTCCACGATAGCAGCCATCACCTTATGAAGCTCGGTAATATTGTAGGAAACCTCGCCCACTGTCACCTTTGTGAGCAAGATGTTGCTAAGTGGAATCTCAAGTAATGTTTTCAAATCCTTCATGTTTATGAGTGTTAAATAGTTTAACTTCTTATCATTTTTGATACGATTATTATACGAAATATTATCTACTTAATATATTATAATATACTGATAATAAATATATTATATAGATATATGATATGAAATATACAATATATAGTAT
>CALUTX010000256.1 GCA_944323815.1 uncultured Parabacteroides sp.
TGTTTTCCGCCAAAGGAATGTAGTCAATGTTTTCAATCTTGGCGATGGTCTTGAACACGCCCGCCCTTTTGGCGGCAAGGCAAGCCAGAATGTTGGTGCTCGAATTTTCAGTCAGCGCGACAAAAGCCTGCGCATCCTGAATCCCTTCTTGTTGAAGCAACTCCGTGTCTCGTCCGTCTCCGTTGATAATCATTACGTTGCTTGGGACAGACTCCGCGATGCGGTAACTTTTCTCTTTACACGTTTCGATGACTTTGACATGGATGTTATTCGGAAGGTATTGGCTGGTGCGGATGGCTATGCGGCTCCCGCCAATGATAATTACTTTCTTTACTTCCGGATTGCGTTTCCCCGCATGAAGCCGTACATCTTCGAGGTGTTCTTTCGTCGTTGTGAAAAAAACAATGTCTCCTGCTTCGATCCGGTCTGCCCCGCGTGGGATAATGGTCTCGTTTTGCCGCTTGATGGCGACGATGTGGTAGAGCTTTTGTTCGTTCAACAATTCGAATAGATGCTTGTTGACCATCCTTGAATTGTCGCGAATTTTGACTCCGAGCAGAATCAGTGCACCGCCGAACAATTCCCAATATTGGCGGGTCCACGGATGTTTGACTGCTGACACGATTTCGCGTGCTGCCAACATTTCCGGATAAATCATGGAACTGATGCCCATCTTTTCGAACAGTTCCTTGTTCTTGGGCAACAGATATTCGTAGTTGTTGATTCGGCTCATTGTTTTATGGGCACCCAGTTTAGAGGCGAGCAGGCAGGCTGTGATATTGGTAGTCTCTTCCGGCGTGACACCGACGAATAGATCGGCTTTCCGGATTCCTGCCTCTTCCAAGTCTTGTATGGAGGTCGGATTACCGACCATGGGAAGGATTTCCAAACTTGAGTTAGTGAAATTCAAACGCTCCTCATTCGGGTCCATCAGGATGATATCCTGTTTCTCCTGCGATAACATTTTCGCCAGATGTGTTCCTACTTCGCCGGCTCCGGCAATAATTATTTTCATTGGATTATGTTGTGATTATGTTTACGTTTTTTGATATGATTTCTCGGATGGCCACAGCGATACTCTTTGCGTCCATACGACATTGCTTATAAAGCTCAGGAATCGAGCCTTGTTCGATGAAACGGTCGGGAACGCCAATGCGTCGTATCTGCGGCGTATAGTTGTGGTCTGCCATGAACTCCAACACGGCGCTTCCTAATCCCCCTTTGACCACTCCGTTCTCTACCGTGATGATTCGGCTGAAGGTTTGCCCCACTTCGTGTAAGAGCGCTTCATCAATGGGCTTCAGGTAAATCATGTCATAATGAGCGACGGATAAGCCTTCCTCTTCTACCTCTTTGATGGCTTGGATGACCTCATTGCCGATTGGGCCGATTGAGAGTACAGCTACGTCATGACCATCGTGCAGCTTTCTGCCTTTACCGATGGGTAGTAGCTGCATTTCGTTTCGCCAATCCGTTTTTTCTCCTTTCCCTTTCGGATAGCGGATGACGAACGGGCCTTTTTCCTCTTTGTATCCAGTGTACATCAAGTTCCGTAAATCCCATTCGTTCAAGGGAGATGAAATAATCAGGTTGGGAATGGGCCGCATATAGGCGAGGTCGAATACACCGTGGTGTGTCGCCCCGTCTTCGCCGACTAGCCCAGCCCGGTCAAGACACAGCACCATGTGCAGGTTTTGCAACGCAACGTCATGAATCAGCATGTCGTATGCCCGTTGCATGAAAGAGGAATAGATATTGCAAAACGGAATCATCCCCTCTTTCGCCAACCCGGCAGAGAAGGTGACTGCATGTCCCTCTGCGATGCCTACATCGAATGCCCGCTTGGGGAAACGCTTCATCAAATAGGTCATGGAACAGCCGGTGGGCATAGCGGGCGTAATCCCAACAATCCGCTCGTCCTGTTCGGCCAATTCGACCAACGTATGCCCGAAGACATCTTGATAGAGCTGAGGTTCGTTTAATGTATGAACGATGATGCGTTCTCCCGTCTCTTTATTGAACAGTCCCGGTGCGTGCCACTCCGTAGCCGACTCTTCGGCAGGTTTGAACCCTTTCCCCTTTTTCGTCTTGATGTGCAGGAGTTTCGGACCTTCCATGTCTTTGATGTCGTTCAGCACTTTAATCAGATAGCCCACGTCGTGCCCGTCGATGGGGCCGAAGTAGCGGATACTGAATCCTTCAAACAGGTTGTGCTGCTGCGTGAGCAACGCTTTCAGGCTGTTGTTGAAGCGGAGGATGTTCTCCCGCCGGTTGTTGTCGATGAGTTTCATCTTGCGTAAGCCCCGATACACGTCGTAACGCATCTTGTTATAGGCTTGGCTGGTGGTGATGTCAACCAAGTATTGGCTCAAGCCGCCCACCGGACGGTCGATTGCCATGTCGTTGTCGTTGAGGATAATCAACAGGTTGTTGGGGTTGGCTGAGGCATTGTTCAGCCCTTCGAACGCCAGTCCGCCCGTCATGGCTCCGTCACCGATGACAGCAATCACGTGCCGCTCTTTTTCTCCCTTTAGGGCCGAAGCGACCGACATCCCCATGGCTGCAGAGATGGAGTTGGAGGCATGTCCGGCAATAAAGGCGTCGTAAGGGCTTTCTGCTGGATTGGGAAAACCGCTGATGCCGCCCAGCTTGCGCAGCGTGTGGAACGCTTCGCGGCGGCCGGTCAGAATTTTGTGCCCGTAGGCTTGGTGCCCGACGTCCCAGACAATCCGGTCGTAGGGGGTGTTGAACACGTAATGAAGTGCAATCGTCAGTTCGACTGTCCCTAAGCTGGCACCCAAATGTCCCGGATTCTCTGACAGGATATCAATGATATATTGACGCAACTCCGCACATACTTCCGTCAACTGTTCGGGGAGCAATTTTCGCAAATCCGCCGGACTGTCAATCGTGTTCAGTATGTGCTCGTCCTTGCATTCTGTCATATTTACAAAAAATTTTTGCAGCAAAAATAAAGAATTAACGGGAGATAAAATAGTTTTAGCGGGTAATCTTTCTTACAATCTGTCGGAGAGTAAAAGAGATTACCCGCTGGGTAAAGTGAAAATAGTTGCCGGGATAGTGGGTAGCCGATAATTGTCAGCCACAAATCGGCTCGGTTGATACTGGTCGTAAACAGCCTACTCGAGCCAAATAATCAAGCCGCTGCGCCCCATCACTTCGCAT
The DNA here is from genome assembly GCA_944323815.1 of uncultured Parabacteroides sp. GTDB lineage: Bacteria > Bacteroidota > Bacteroidia > Bacteroidales > Tannerellaceae > Parabacteroides. The sequence goes on from CALUTX010000256.1 coordinate 3,187, forward strand.
TGCTTCAGGTTGCCGAGCCGGCCGCCCCATTGGATGCCCCGGATTTCGGGCAGCGTGAAACGGGTCGGGCGGAAGCCCAATACCGATTCGTCGAGGGTGATGTTTGCCCGTTGCGGCAGGTCGGTCCAGTTGGCAATGACAACGAGCGCGCGTTTGCCGTTGGTGTAGACGGTTGCGGGCAGGTTCTCGTTGTCCGTTCGGACGGGACATTGCGGGTCCCAATAGCCGTGCATCGAGGCCTCTTTCATTCCAAACTCGTCCCACAGCTTCCAGAGTGGCGTCGGGTCGCCGCTCCAAGGCAGGCGCGGCAGCATTCCGAATATCATTCCGCGGAACGGATTGCGTGCGTCGAGTGTTTCGCTTAATAATCCGAAGGGAATGCCGGACATCTCGACGAGCCAGAAGTCTGCCGAGTTATCGGCTCGGAAACCTTCGCCAATCCATGTGCGGTCTACGTAGGGCAGCAGCTCGGTGTAGAGATGCAGGGAATTGGCATAACCTGCCCACTGGTTCATGTGGTTCCACGAATGGATGTCGACAAGGCGACGTTTGCCGTCGGCATCGAGGATGCGGCGGGCACGTTGCAGGGTCTTGCGGTCGAGCGCACTGTCGTCGATGTAGATGCCGTCGATGCCCAACCGGTTCACCATCCAATC
>CALUTX010000257.1 GCA_944323815.1 uncultured Parabacteroides sp.
TTTTATTTAAACGGGGAAGTGGTCTTGATTTTTATTCGACTCGCATAAAAATCGATGGTTTTTATGTAGATTTGTTCAAACTTTATAAATCATTTAACCAATAAAACAAATGAAACGTCGTGATTTTCTCAAAACCAGCATGGTTGCCGGAGCTGCCTTGTCGCTCAACTTTGAAGGATTGCAAGCTGCCTTGTCTAATCGTACCCTCACAGTCGAAGAAGCGCCTGACCTCGTAGCGGTCATGGGAGGCGAACCCGAAGCGATGCTTGACAAAGCGCTTGAAACATTAGGAGGCATCGGGAATTATGTCAAAAAAGGACAGAAAGTCGTCATCAAGCCCAATATCGGTTGGGACCGCACGCCGGAATTGGCCGGCAATACGAATCCGGATTTAATCAAAGCATTGGTAAAAAAATGTCTGGGAGCCGGAGCCGAAAAGGTGACCGTGTTCGACCATACGTGTGACAACTGGCAAAAGTGCTATGCGTCGAGCGGAATAGCCGATGCGGTGAAAGAAGCTGGTGGCGTCATTGTGCCTGCCAACGACGAGCAATATTACAAAGAGGTCTCCATCCCCGGCGGCGTGACGCTGAAGAAAGCCAAAATCCACGAAGCGCTGCTCGAAGCGGATGTATGGTTCAACGTCCCCATCCTGAAGAACCACGGAGGAGCGAAGCTCTCTTGCGCGATGAAAAACATGATGGGTATCGTCTGGGACCGCCGCTATTTCCACCAGCAGGATTTGCAACAGTGCATCGCCGACATCTGCACGTGGCAAAAGAAACCGGCCTTGCACATTGTCGATGCGTACCGCATGATGTTCCAAAACGGTCCGCAAGGCCGGAGTGCCGCCGACGTAGCCACGCTTAAATCCCTGATTGTTTCGCCCAACATCATTGCAGCCGACACCGCGTCGCTTGCCCTTTTCAATCAGGTAGAGAAACTGGATATGGCTGCGGTCACTCATATCACCAAAGGCGAAGCCCTGCACTTGGGTTCAACGGATTTAAAGAAAATCAATATCAAACGCATCAAGCTCTAAGATGAAAAAGAGGAATTATTTAAAAGGATTGAGGGTCGCACTCGCAATCCTTTTCTTTGTACCCATACTGTTATTCTTCGTGGATTTCTCGGCAATTCTGCCTGACAGCGTACACCGGTTGTTGCATATCCAATTGATGCCGGCACTGCTGGGGGGGATGATTGGCATTGTAGTCGTCCAATTCGTATTGGTACTCCTGTTCGGGCGCATTTACTGTTCGGCGATTTGTCCGGCAGGCGTATTGCAAGACCTCATTAACCGGTTGTTTTGTATCGGGAAAAAGAAGCGGAAAGGAAGCCGGCGTTTCGTTTACCACAAGCCTGCCAATGGGTTGCGATATGGAATATTAGGGGTTACCGTTCTGTTGGCTCTGCTCGGATTCAGCGAATTATGCTTGTTGTTGGACCCGTATAGTAATTTCGGCCGCATTGCAGCCAGCCTGTTCAGGCCGGTTGTGATGGAGGTCAATAACCTGTTGGCCGATTTGCTGATGAAGGTCGATAATTATACCCTTTACCACGTCACCATCAGCACGGTGACAACGGCCGGGCTTGTGGCAGCCGTCATTGCGCTACTTTTGTTTATCGGGATGACGGTTTGGCGCGGCCGGTTGTTTTGCAATACCCTTTGTCCGGTCGGTGCGCTGTTGAGTCTTGTTTCACGTTATTCCTTCTTCCGTGTGACTTTCGACCCGACCAGTTGTACACATTGCGGCAGCTGCGAGCATACTTGCAAAAGCGAAGCCATCGACAGCCGTACGTTGAAAGTCGATACTTCCCGGTGTGTAGATTGTTTTAATTGCCTGTCATCTTGTCCGAAAGGTGGGCTGCAATACCGTTTGCAATTACCGGGTAAACCAGCGGAGATAAAGCCGGAAACGCCCCACGATACTAACAGCCGACGCGCTTTTCTCGCAGCCGGCGCAACCGTAGCCGCTTCGCTGCCCGCCGTATCGGCTTTGGCCCAAAGACGGAGAAGGCAAAGAGGGAAAGGACACAAACATGCCGAAGAGGTCGCGAATTGGGCGCCACTCACCCCTCCGGGTTCCATCAGTCTGGAGCGATTCAAAGACAAATGTACGGGATGCCAAATTTGCGTGGTTCGTTGCCCCAGTCAAGTATTGCGTCCGACAGGATTGGAATACGGACTTGATTTCATGCTGAAGCCCCGCTTGGCATACGTCAACAGCTACTGTAACTATGAATGCCGTGTCTGTTCCGAAGTCTGCCCGACGGGAGCGATCAAACCGCTGACGGTCGAAGAAAAGACAACCACGCAGGTGGGCATTGCCACCTTCTTCAAAAACCTCTGCGTGGTACACACTGAAAACCAAGATTGCGGCGCCTGCTCCGAGCACTGTCCGACGCAAGCGGTCCACATGGTTCCTTATAAAGGGACATTGACCATTCCTGAGGTCAATCCAGATTTGTGCATCGGTTGCGGTGGTTGCGAATCGATTTGCCCCGTGCGCCCCACACGCGCCATCATAGTCAAACCCAATGAAGTGCATCAATTCGTCGAAAAACCGAAAGAAGAGGAGGTAAAAGAAATCGTGGTGGACGATTTCGGATTCTAAGCAATGGACAATTGACAATTGAAAATTGACAATTGATAATTGACAATTATTTTTCACCGAGCGCGAAGCCTAATTGTCAATTGTCAATTGTGAATTGTCAATTAATCACAGGGAACTCAATGGTTTCACTTTTCTCATGCCAATCGGCTTGAATCGTAAAGCTTCCACTCTCTTCACCCACAATCATGTCGCCTAACAAAATACTCAGATTCAAACGCGTATCAGCAGACAATGTCTCTTTCAATTGTTGCGTCAAGGTAATGACTTGCCCACTCGTCAGCGTAATCAACAAATCGAGTTGCGGGTTGTCGCTTGATGGGAAAAGCATTACGGTGTTGTTTGCCATCTGCTTTCCATCAGCCGAACGTTGCAATTCAAATTTGACAGTCTTCGTTTGATTCACAGGCTCTGCCGTAAAAAAGTTCAACTTCTCTGCAATTCCTCCTATACATACTTCCATCTTCGAGACATCAGAAGCAATCACACTTCCGTCTTTATTCGTAACCGTTACTTTCAAACCTGCCACCACCCGGCGAAGTGTCGCACTCAAATCTTCCGTTCCTACGTTGGTTTCTTCCAAACCATACACCAAATCATAAACCGGATGATAGGTCTCTTCTCCATAGTTTTTCCGCAGTTCCAAATATAAAGAAGACAGGTCGGCGTCCAGACTCAATCCTGGATTGACAATCTCCGGTGTACTATAAATCGGGTCATCATAAATCGGTGTTCCCCAATAAAGTAAATTATACGAATCCTGCGGCAAAGAAAGTTTTCGTCCGCTTCCTGCATAAATATGCCCATTCTCAATTGCATAAAGCCCATTAAATACCGTCAGTTTATCATTCACATAATTACCAAAATAAATAGAAGTACCTGATTTACATGGATAAACATCCAACAAACCGGTCATCGGAATCGGTTGTTCCGCCTCTCTATCATTGACATACGCTCTGAACTCAGGTGTCACCAAGTTTAGCGTGGTCTCTTGAGAACCTCCATTATCATCATCAGAACAAGATGTTCCCACAACAGCACACAAGGTCAATAACCCCCATGCTACATTTTTTACCATACGTTTCATCTCTTGATTAAATTTAATTTTTTTTTATACTAGGACGATTGTCACTTGAAGTAGTTTGTTCTTTCACATATTATCACCTAGATTAGTATATGAAAAAAAAGTTCATTTCTGAACTTTTATTTTTCTTCTTTTTT
>CALUTX010000258.1 GCA_944323815.1 uncultured Parabacteroides sp.
AACCGTGACAATCAACGGGCGCATGATATGAAGAAGCGAAACGCCTGCCGACTTCATCGCCAGCAGTTCCAACCGTTCCCCCAAATTACCGAACGTCATCAACGACCCCAGCAAAATCGCCAACGGCAACGCCAGCGGCATCAAGGAAAGGGCGGCATACATAAACAACTCCGCCAACACGGATATTTCCAAACCTTTCCCCACCATATCGTCCACGTACTTCCACAGGAACTGCATCAGCACGATGAACAGACAAATACCGAAGGTCATGAAGAACAACGGCAGGAAAGTCTGGAGCATAAATGTATATAATCGTTTTATCCGAAACATCACTTATCCGCTTGACGGCGCAAAAGTAATGAAAAAACGACTGGGAGACTAACAGAAATCACTAAAACTACCTAAATGCCGAGCGTACGCCTCAACGCTTCGACCTGCGTATCCCACAAATCAATGGAATCTCGTTTTTCTTCGGGTTCAGCAAAATCTGTAATCTCCAAAGAGGTAGTGCCGGTCAGTTCATGCGTATGAATCTGGAATTCGAAATAAGTACCTTCGTCCGCTTCGTCTACCCACTGATAACGCACGCAGACTTCCGGCTCCATAGCCAAAACAACCGCTTCTTGACCGGTCTTATTCCATTTGAATGTGTATTTCTTTCCGTTGATAAGAACATCGTCTGCAAACCAAGCAGACAATCCTGGAGGGGTGGTGAGGTGATTCCATAAGCTTCTTCGCGAAACTTTATCGAATATGTATTCGATATGAAACTTCTCTTTCTTCATCTTTCAGCGTATTTTTTCGGGCAGCAAGATAATAAAAGTATTCCTATCACACAAACTTATCTTTACAAAAAACATAAAGACAATTACCCGGAATCTAACTTCATTTACACTGGCATGAAATGCCGGACGCACTGGCATAAAATGTGACTTCCACTGGCATGAAATGAAAGGGGATTGGATGAAGAAATAACGTTGCTTGCGAAAGCGAAAAAAATCATCCGGTTTACGAATATATTTCCTAACTTTGTATCGGGAAAAACAAACAGCAAGACAATGGTAAATAGTGATTCTGCACACGAACTCATCCTACAAGTTTTGAGGACGAGAATGATTGTGCGACAAACCGTACAGCGGATATTGAGAAACAACAAGATGGACATGACATTCGAAATGCTCCAAGTCATGCACCGCTTGGGGGAGAAACCCGGCGTCAGCCAGCAATATCTGGCCGATGAAACCGTCAAAGACAAAGCGAGCTTGACTAACCTCATCAACAACTTGGAGAAAAAAGGGTGGGTCGAACGAAAAGAGGATCCGAACGACCGCCGGAACAAACAAATCTACCTGACACAAGAGGGAGAGGCGCTTTCAACCCGAGTCACACCGCTTTTACATGAAGTGTATGACTCCGTTGAAGAAAAGCTTTCCGCCAAAGAGATGGAGAGTTGCATCCGTTATTTACGCAAGTTGGATATGACTTTGGAAAAAATCCATGTGAATGTTTAAGGAAACATCTCCCGGAAAATGGAAAGCAAGCGTTGTTTTGCCTGCTCGAAATTAGCCTTCTCGCCCAACTCTTTCTCCAGCGAGGTGACACCTTTGTCTTTAAAACCGCAAGGATTGATGAGGGAGAAATAGCGCAAGTCGGTGTTCACATTCAGCGCAAAGCCGTGCATCGTCACGAAACGGCTGCTCTTCACTCCAATTGCGCAGATTTTCCGCGCCCTTGCGGTCTGCGGTTCCAGCCAGACGCCCGTTGCGCCCGCAAGCCGTTCGCCACGCAAGCCGTAAAGCGCGAGGAAACGGATGATTACCTCCTCCAACCGGTCAATATACGCCTTCAGACCAAGCTGCCAACTGTCGAGGTCGAAAACGGGATAGCCGGTGATTTGTCCGGGGCCATGATAGGTAATGTCCCCGCCCCGCGTAATATGATAAAACGAAATGCCTTGCTCGGCAAGCAACGCTTCCGGCACCAACAGGTTGGCATCCTTGCCGCTCTTGCCGATGGTCAGCACCGGCTCATGTTCACAGAAGAAGAGACGGTTCGGCGCCTCAGTGTCGGCAGCCTTCGCAGCCAATAGGCTGTCGAAAGCTGCCGTCTGACGCGCCAACGCATCCTCATATTTGATTCTGCCTAAATCTTTATATAAGAATCCTTTCATTATCTTTTCCAATATTGTTCCATCTCTTCCAAAGTCTTTCCTTTTGTCTCGGGGACGAACTTCCAGATGAACAGAGCTGCCAGAATACCCATCACGCCATAGAGCCAATAGGCCATTCCGTGATTGAATTGTTCGGTCAGATAGGGATTCTTATCAAGCATCGGGAAAGTCCACGATACCAGGAAGTTGGCAATCCATTGGGCGGCCACCGCAATACTCATCACCGTAGAGCGCACAGCATTGGGGAAAATCTCTGCCAGTAGCACCCAGCAAACCGGTCCCCACGACATCGCGAATCCTGCCGTATAAACCAACATGCAGGCAAGCGACCCGATACCGACGGAGTGCGTATAGAACGTCGTTCCCAACACCAACATCGAGACTGCCATCACCAAGGCACCGACTATCATCAACGGACGTCGCCCAAATCGGTCGACCGTCAGAATGGCCAGCACCGTAAAGGAGAGGTTGACTGCCCCGACTACAATCTGCTGCAACAGCGCGGCATCCGTTGCCGCTCCCATCGTCTTGAAGATTTCAGGTGCATAATAGAGCACCACGTTGATGCCAACAAACTGCTGGAACGCGGAAAGCATCACGCCGACAAAAATGATCAACATGCCGAACGAACGTACCGGGAACACCAGCGCGACTCCGAAACTGATAATCAGCGCCACCTCCAGCGCACTTGCCCAGCCTGCGAGTTCAAACAATCCGTACAGCACAAGGAATAACACCGCCCAGACACCCATGAACAGGAAATAAGGACGCATCGAAGGTTCTTTCTGCCCAAAGCTCCGACGAATATCTGCCAGCTCTGTTTCTGCCTCCCAGCTACCCATCAGTCGTTCCAATACGGAAAGCGCCCGTTGCTCGTCTCCCCGCATCACCAAATAACGAGGTGTTTCGGGTACGAACAACAACAACACAAGGAACAGTAACGCCGGAACTACCTCGGAGGCAAACATCCAACGCCACCCGACAGCATGTAACCACGTGGCATCGCCCTGCAAAGCAATCGTGTAATTGACAAAATAGACCAATAGCATCCCGAAGATGATGGCAAACTGGTTCCACGACACCAAGTTGCCTCGTCGCTCAGCGGGTGCGACCTCTGCAATATACATCGGCGAAACCATCGACGCCAGTCCGACGCCCACGCCGCCCACAATGCGGTATATCACAAACAACGGCATAAACGTATGGTCACCACTGCCCGGCCAACCGACAAACAACTCTGGCCACGCCGACCCGATAGCCGACAACAGAAACAGCACGGCTGCCCACAGCAACGTCGGCTTCCGCCCGTAACGCTGGCTCATCCAACCGGCAAACGATGCGCCCAAGATACAGCCGATAAGCGCACTGCTCACCACAAACCCCTCCAGCGCATTCGCCTCTTCAACAGGCAAACCCTGCGGCTCGATGAACACATGCCGCAGCGACTCGACTGTCCCGGAAATCACTGCCGTATCGTAACCGAACAGCAATCCGCCCAGCGTCGCCACCAGCGTAAGCAATAATATATAACGGTCATTTGTTTTCATGACACACGGATTCTTTCGAGAAAAAAGGTTACGTTCATCGTAACCTATCGCTTACGCACGTCGTAACTTATAACGTACGAGTATC
>CALUTX010000259.1 GCA_944323815.1 uncultured Parabacteroides sp.
GATCTTTACAACTGTTGCAAAAGCAAAGGCGCTTCGTACGTATGTAGAGCCACTTCTGACAAAGTCAAAAGAAGATACAACCCATTCAAGACGTACAGTATTCAGCTATTTGAAGAATAAATATGCTGTTACGGAGTTGTTTAAAGAAATTGCTCAAAAGATTAGCGATCGTCCGGGTGGCTATACCCGTATCCTCAAAACAGGAAATCGTTTGGGCGATAATGCTGCCATGTGCTTTATTGAGCTGGTTGATTATAACGAGAATATGCTGAAAACAGCTGCAACGAAGAAGACTTCGCGTACAAGACGTTCGCGTAAGAAATCGTCTGCGGCACCGGTAGCTGCATCAGAAGCGCCGGAAACAGTTGCAACGGCAGAAGAAACTCCGGTAACTGAAACTGCAGCTCCTGTAGCAGAAGCGCAAGGGGAAAAGAAAGCAGAATAAGGATTTAGATTGAAAATTCATTTTTTAAGACAGACCTGAAAGCAGATGACTTTTCAGGTCTGTTTTTTTGTGTATGGAATTGAACAGTATGGGACTTATTGGAAACGCCAATGCGATTCCGTGTAAAAAATACCTATCTTTGTAGCCCCAAACAGAACAGATAAGTTGAAAAGGAGTATTGAAATGAAGTTTATTGCAGACAAAACGGTTCCTTATTTAAAAGGCATTTTAGACTCTCTCGCAGATATTACCTATCTTTCATCTGAAGAATTTACGCCTGAACATGTTCGAGATGTCGATGCATTGATTGTCCGGAGTATTGATAAATGTACACGCGAGTTATTGCAGGGAAGCCGCGTGAAATTGATTACCAGTGCTACAATTGGTTTTGACCATATCGACACGCATTATTGCGAGCAGGCTGGTATTGTATGGAGAAATGCGCCGGGATGCAATGCCCGTTCGGTTGCTCAGTACGTGCTGGCGGGGCTTGTGGCGCGTTCGCTTCGGTTGGGTGATTCATTACAGGGAAAAACAATGGGCATCGTGGGAGTAGGACATGTCGGAAAGGAGTTGGAAATCGTATGCCACGCATACGGGATGCGCGTCCTTCGCAACGATCCTCCCCGTGCAGAGATAGAAGGAGCTGATGGTTTTGTTTCGCTGGAAACGCTTGCCGAAGAAGCGGACATTATTTCGTTTCATACCCCTTTGACGCGTGAGGGGCGTTATCCTACCTTTCATCTGGCCGATGACGCATTCTTTAACCGTCTGCAAAAGAAACCTTGCATTATTAATGCGGCACGAGGGGCAATCATTGACACCTCTGCTTTGCTGAAAGCCAGTCAGTCGGGGCGAGTAGGCGATCTGATTATCGACTGTTGGGAAGGCGAGCCGCATATCAACCGTCTGCTGTTGCAGCAAGCCTATATCGCTACGCCGCACATTGCCGGTTTCTCTGCCGACGGTAAGGCAAACGGGACACGCGCCTGTCTGGAACAGATTGCCTCTTTCTTTCAGTTGGATATTCCGAAGTTAAGCGATGTACAGCCTCCTCTTCCCGAGCAGCCTTTGATTGATTTGAATCGCTTTTCCAGACATCGGGTCGAACAGGCGATTTTGTCTTGTTTCAATCCGTTGGAGGTCGACCGTAGGTTGCGAGAGACGCCGGAGCGTTTCGAATGGTTTCGGGCCAATTATCATTATCCGAGAGAATTTCAGGCCTATACAATTGCGAATGCAACTCCTCAAGAGGCCGATTTGTTGAAACAATTGGGATTTCAAATTCAGAACAAACAGCAATAAAAAACAATATGCGTCATGGCGAAAGATAAACTTGTTTCCCCCAGCTTTTGCTATATTTTAGCAGCTAATTTCTTGCTTTATTTCGCTTTTTACTTGATCATGCCGATTTTGCCTTTCTATCTGCAAGAGCAATTCGGGGCAGACAAGTCGATGATCGGTTTTATCCTTTCCTGTTATACGATAGCCGCGCTTTCGATTCGTCCGTTCTCCGGCTATTTGTTGGACACGTTTGCGCGCCGTCCGCTTTATCTGTTGGCCTATTCTGTTTTTATGGTCATTTTTGCAGGCTATATCGTGGCCGGTTTCCTGACGGTTTTCATCATCTTGCGTATTCTGCATGGATTGGCTTTCGGGATGGTTACCGTGTCGGGAAATACGATTGTCATCGACATCCTCCCTTCTTCCCGTCGGGGCGAGGGCATCGGCTATTACGGGCTGGCCAACAATCTGGCGATGAGTTTCGGCCCGATGATCGGTCTGTTCATGCACAACAGCGTTTCTTATACCGTCATTTTTGCCTGTGCGCTTGCCTCCTGCCTGTTGGGACTGTTCATGGCTTCGCTGGTCAAGACGCCTTACAAGCAGCCGGTCAAGAAAGAGCCGATTTCGCTGGACCGTTTTTTCCTCTTGAAAGGGACGTGGGCAGGAATCGCTTTGTTGATGTTGTCCATTCCTTATGGCATGACGACAACCTACGTGGCGATGTATGCCGACGAAATCGGTATCACGGTGAATTCGGGACTTTATTTTACGTTTATGGCCATCGGGCTGGCTGTTTCCCGTCTTTTCTCTGGCCGACAGGTCGACAAAGGGCGGGTGACGCTTGTGATAGCATTGGGCATGTATTTGGCCATTATCAGTTTCTTCGCACTGGCGTCGTTGGAGCAATTAGTCGCATGGAATTTGGAGTTTACCTCCTGGCTTTATATTGGCATTGCGCTTTTGCAGGGAGTCGCGTTCGGGACGATGTTCCCGGCGTTCAACACGCTTTTTGTGAACCTCGCTCCTAATCGGCAGCGGGGGACGGCCACGTCGACCTACCTGACCTGTTGGGATGTGGGCATCGGTATCGGTCTGGTGGTCGGAGGCAGCATAGCTCAGCATTGGGGCGGATTTGACTATGCCTACTTGTTCGGAGCTTGTCTTTCTGTTGTTTCCACACTCTTCTTTTTACTCAAAGCCGGACCGCATTTCAACCGGAATAAATTGCGGTAGCTGCTATGTCTCTTTTTGTCAGCATCAATTAATTGTTTGTCCTTCATTAACTAATTGTTTCACGGCTGTGAGCCGATCGAATCACAAGTGTGAGCCGTACGAATCACAAGTGTGAGCCGATCGGCTCACGTTCGTGAAACAATTAGTTGCAGCCAACTTTTGTATGAATTGTTGGAATGGAATGTTTTGGAATCCGTCCGAAAGTCCGTACTTTTGTCTGCAAAAATCAATAAGACGAAATGACATGAAACAGATGATGGGATGGGTAATGGCGCTGTTGCTGCTGTTGCCGACTACGGAAATCGGAGCAAAGGAAAAGAGCGCACGTGAGGCGAACACCTTGCGCCTGGTGAGTTATAACATTCGTAACGGACGAGGTCTGGACGGTGTGGAGGATTATCAACGAATAGCCGATATAATCAACCGGATGGATGCAGACGTTGTGGCGTTGCAGGAGTTGGATAGTGTGACAGGACGCAGCGGCGGGAAAGACCTGTTGCGCGAATTGGCAGAGCAGACATTGATGCACCGTGTCTATGCGCCGGCCATCAATTATGACGGTGGCAAGTACGGCATCGGGATGCTGAGTAAAGAGAAACCGCTTTCTTCTCGCTATTTGCCTCTGCCCGGTCGCGAAGAGGCGCGCGCCTTGTTGGTGGTAGAGTTCGAGAAGTATATCTATTGCTGCACGCACCTTTCGCTGACGGAAGAAGACCGGATGCTCTCGCTCCCGATTATCCGCGAGGTGGCCACAAAGGCGCAGAAGCCGCTGTTTATCGCCGG
>CALUTX010000260.1 GCA_944323815.1 uncultured Parabacteroides sp.
TCGCGCGTAAAGAGTCCATCGATGGTGTACCAAGCCAACAACGCGCGGCTTTTTCCGTAATCAATATTATTAACCAAGTTTGCTCCCGGGAACATTTGGGTGCCGTCACTTGTCGGGACACTCGACAGCTGCCACGGATAAGGGTCGGACAGGTCGAAGTTGCTTTGTGTCGATTCGAAGTCGTCCAAATAAGAGTAACCGCCGGTTTGGTCGTTCTCATAATGGCCGGCAATCAAATGGGCAAATTCGGCGTTGAATGATATTTGACTGGGTTTGCTCAAGTTCAGCAGAGGTAATTTGTCAAATACGTTGGTCAACCATTGGCTTTCGCCTTTGTAAGACATATTGACACCCCAAAGCGTGTTCTTGATGGATTCGTCGCCCATCACAGTTTTGGTTGTCAAGGGCATTTCGGACAGGTGCATGATGGTGGCACCCATCATGAAATTCGGATTGAACTGGTAGTTCAGATCCAACCCCATCATCGTCTTACGCTGCATGTTGTAGGCGGTCTGATTTTCCAATGAGACGCTGATGGGCGTCCCGGCGGCAATAATACTTTCATTCAAGATAGTGACAACTCCCGACGTGTAGTCGACCGTATAGTCTACATTCTCCGTCAATACTGCGCCACCAGCCGTCACCTTGACGGAACCGCGTGCAACGTTGGATGCACCCAGTTGTATCTCTGCTCCTGAGGAGGCTTTGTACTCTCCTTGCAGGATGAATTTGTTTTTTTCGGCTATTTGCCGTGCTGTCGTTAAAGTGGAGTCGTATAATTCTTGATAGACATACTTGTCGGCAATGGCGTCGTTGCCAATTTTCTCTCGCAGGTAAGAACCGAACGGCTCGACACAGGGGAAGATAATCTTTCCATTGTCCGCCAACACTGTGTAACCTTCCACGAAGTCGAAGATTCCGTCCGCATGGCGTTCGTTGTTCGAATCGAGATTATCCAGATTCAAGACCCGCAGCAATATTTGATTGGCGATGGCCCCTTCGGGGATGTAGTTGACATAAGTTCCTGTCGTGTCGCTCTGGTACATGATGTTCAATCGGAACTTGTCTTTCTGTACGGAATAGGCTCCCAGCGAATAGACGTTTTTCATCATCAAGTCCCAGAAAGGCATGTTGGGCGACATGGAAGTTCCCTTTAAAAGTTTGACATACAAACAAGCGGTTGTGGAAGATGGATTATCGGTCGAGAATTCTCCCACTTGATACGTCTTTCCGTCCGAATAGGTGAAGTTATAAGCGACGCCCAACACCTCGTCCGCCTGCAACTGCGTGTTTAACGAGATATAACCCAATTGTGTGTTGACGATGTATTCCGATGGGTCGAGCAGGCGGGCGCTCTCTACCTTTTCATATTCCGTTCCGTTGACAAAATCATTACCGATTGCTTGATTGACGGTACTTATGTCACGTGCACCGGCATATTGCTGGTTCAACGTATTGTAAAGTGTGTTCGCATTATTATAAGGAATAGGTAAACTACCCGAAGGTTGTACTTGTATCGTATTGTAGATATGACTTTGATTGTTTTCAGCAAGGTCAGAGAAAGCAACGATGTTGCGTGCTTGGTCATAGTTCCCTCGCTTATTGGTCACCCAGACTTGGATTTTGCTGATTTTACTTGGCGACGAAACCGGCGGCAGATTCCGTAGCGCTTCGTCGTAGCGGTCTCGGAAGTAATGCGAGAGGAAGAAATGGCGGTTTTCGTCATACTGGTCGATAGTCAGTTCGAACGGTTTGGTTTGCGCGCCTCCCTTTGAATTGACGGTTTGCGACTCTGATTCCTGTTGGGCAAACAACGCATTGACCCGTAACTTGCCGAACTGCAAGTCTGCCTTCATACCAAACAGCGCGGCCCCTCCGTTTATCAACGAGTTGCTGGTTGTCATGCTCACATTACCTGCCTCCAACGACTTGATGATTTCGTCTTCTTCACCGGTGTAAGCCAGTTTCAACTTCTTTGAATCGAAGTCGAAAGAGGTTTCGGTGTTATAATTCATATCGAAGTTCACCTTACTGCCGACAGAAGCCTGTACGTTGAGTTGTACATTCTCGTCGAAGTTGAAGAATGTCCGGTTTCGCGCCCGTTCCGGCAATGACGGATTTTGTGTCTTGTTCTGTTTCAATCCGATTTCGACCTCTGCCGAACCTTGCGTCCGCACACGTACGCCGCCCGGACCGAAAATACGTTCGGCTGCACCGATGTTAAACTGCATATCGGTCAGGTTGAACTGTTTGTTGGCCGCTTTTTGAAATTCCTCTTCGTTCTTTTGCCTGTAGTACGATTGGATGGATTTCTGGAAACTGTAATCTTGATACTCTTCCGGTGTCAGCGAAATAGGCGTCGTCAGGTCGGTATCGCCCAGTTTGGTTCGTACCACATACGTGCCTGTTTCAATATCATATTCGATAGTTGTCTTGACGTTCTCAGGAGTTTTTAGGTCTGCGGGCGATTGCTTGACGATGTCTTCATATTCTTCAGGAACCGTTTTAGACACCGGGAAACGTGTTTTTGTCTGTGGAACAGTATCTTCCGGTGCATCTACTAAAGAAATTTCCGGCAACGCCTGCGTATAAGCCAAAAAGTCTGCATTCAACGAAGAATACAGTCCGACTCCAAATAAGAGCCCAATCAACCAACATATGTATTTTATCGTTTTTCTCATATCCATTGGAAGTTGTGAACGATGCCTTTTTGCATACGTGTTACAACATCCTTAATGCCGTTTTTATGACCTGTTCGACAGCCAATGCCGGCGAACTTTTCAAAATGGTGTTGACTGCTTTTTGCGAAGCTGCTTTGGGGAATCCCAACATGACGAGTGCGGCAACAGCCTCTTCGCCGACAGGCGAATGGGGGGTAGCAATTGTTTTTCCGTTCGAAGCAGCCATGCCTTCCAGCGGTTTGACTTTGTTTTTTAAATCGACGATGATGCGTTGGGCCGTTTTCAGTCCGATCCCTTTCACGGTCGTCAGCGTGTTTTCATCTTTATCGTCAATTACCCGGATCAGTTCGGCCGGCGAGAGCGACGAGAGAATCATTCGGGCGGTGTTGGGCCCCACGCTTGAAACGGAAGTGAGCATCAAAAACAATTCGCGTTCCGTCTGGTCGGCAAAGCCATATAACAAATGGGCATCTTCGCGGATGATTTCATACACGAATACTTTTCCCGTTTGTTTTCCATTATAATAACTATATGTATTGAGAGATATATTCAGTTCGTAGCCAATTCCAGCACACTCCAAAATCATCCGGGTTGGCGTTAGCTCCACAATTTCTCCCTTGATATATTCGATCATATTTTCAAGTACGTCTAATTATTTGTGCTTATTATAACGTGGAAATAGATGAAAACGTATATCGGTGCGTTTATTTTTCTTCAATTTGTTTCCGGGTAATCTTTATTTATAAGAAGGGAATTTCTATTTACCCAGGAGGAAAACTTTTTTAATTGGATGAAAACCGTCATTCCGGTACATTTTGGGGCTACTTTGGTCATGTATGGATACTTTTCCCGGGTTGTCGGTAAGTGAATGTCATTTTGCTGATAATTTTTATTTTATATTTCATTGAAACATAGCCGATTGCAAATTTTCTTTCAATTTTCTCACAAAAAACCTCCCAAAACATTTGGTGGTTAGATAAAAACCTACTACTTTTGCACCCGCAATCGAGAGAGATGCGGTGGTTAAAGGTCTTG
>CALUTX010000261.1 GCA_944323815.1 uncultured Parabacteroides sp.
GTCATCACCGTTTATGTCAATGGCGTCTACCAGAATACCGGCACGAACAAAGTGAAAGCGGGACACATCGGCTTGCAAAGTGAGGGGAAAAAAGTGCAATTCCGCAACGTCACCTTGACGAAGTGGTAACGCGCGGGTTTCCCGCAAACGTGTAAAATGCGATTTCTTGTGAGAAAAACGGTCTTGCAAACGTGTAAAACGGGATTTCTCATGAGAAATCGCATTTTTCATGTTTGCAAATAGCTTTTTCTCGTGAGAAATCACGTTTTGCAGGCTTGTAAAATGCAATTTCTCGCAAGAAAAAGCATTTTGCACGTTTGCAAAGCCCTTTTTCTTGCGAGAAATTGCATTTTACACGTTTTCAAACGCCTATTTCTTCCCCTTTTCGAAGAATTTCACAAAGAAAAGAAGCTGGTAATCGATCGAATTCTTCCAATACGTCGCGTTGTGAGCGCCGGGACGGACGATGAAGTCATGCTGAATCTTATATTTCAGCAATTTCTTGTGGAAATCGTTGTTTACCTCAAAGAAGAAATCATCATAGCCGCAGTCGAAGAGGATGGCGAGGTCGCCATTTTTCAATCGGCTGATTTGGTTGATAGCCGTATGCTCGTCCCAAACCGATTGATTCTCGCCTTCTGCTCCCAGCAGCAGCGCCATCCCCCAGTTATTCGGGAAGGGGCGGATGTCCAGCCCGCCGCTCATGCTGGCCACTGCGCCGAACATGTCTTTATGCCGCAAGGCAAGCCACATCGCTCCGTGTCCGCCCATGCTCAAGCCCGTGATGGCGCGTCCTGTGCGGTCGGCGCGGGTCGGGTAGTGGGAATCGACGTAAGCAATAAGTTCTTTGGAGACAAACGTCTCGTAGCGTGAGCTGGGGTCTTTCGGGCTGTCCCAATACCAACTGTTTTGTCCGTCGGGGCAGACGAAAATCAGCCCTTCGCGGTCGGAAATAGCTTTGAGTTCGGGCTTGATGGTAATCCATGCTTTGGCATTCCCGCCGTGTCCGTGCAAGAGATAGACGGTCGGGCAGGGGCCAGCCGCTTTTTCGGGCGCAATCACGACCACTTGGACGTTTTTTTTCATTCCGTCGCTGTAAACCGCCAACGTGTCGACTACGGCAGCCCGCATCGTGCCGGCAGCAAAGAGTAGGGCGGTTGCGAAAAGGGTTTTCAGATACTTGTTTCGTTTCATTGTTTACCAAAATTTATTTTGTTCGCGGCTGTATTCAAATCCCGCGTTTTTGAGTTTGCGGACGAGCAGATTTTCATCGATATGCAGGTCGTCGCAGAGTTCGTCGAGCGACGCATATTGGTCGCGCAGCTTCATATTAATCAGGCTGAAAAGCATCATCGGGTCTTCAGGCAGTGTCATAGTCAATTGCGATTTAGCGATGAACGGATTCAACATTTGATACTCAGTTGGCGCAAGACCTCGCGTATTTTTTCGAACGTCGTGATGCGTGTCGGCACGAGCGGAAGGCGCAATTTGTTCTCGATGAAGCCCATCGCGTTGAGCATGCTCTTGGCACCCGCCGGATTTCCGTCGACGAAAAGAAGGCTGAACAGCTCGGTGAAGCGGTGGTGAATCGTGCGCGCACTGTCGTAATCTCCGGCAAGCGCCAGGCGGACCATGCGGCTGAACTCACGCGGAAAGGCGTTGCCGATGACGGAGATGACGCCTATCGCTCCCAGCGTGATCAGCGGGAAGGTGATGCCGTCGTCGCCCGAAATGACGTTGAAGTTCTTCGGCTTGTTCTTAATGATGTCGTCCATCTGCGTGATGTTGCCCGACGCCTCTTTGACGGCAATCACGTTCTTGAAGTCGCGTGCGATGCGGAGGGTGGTCTCGGCCGTCATGTTGACACCGGTGCGTCCGGGCACGTTGTAGAGGACGATTGGGAGGGTTGTCGCTTCCGCAATCGCCTTGTAGTGCTGGTAAATGCCTTCTTGCGAGGGTTTGTTATAGTAAGGAACGACGGAAAGGATGGCGTCGATGCCGTCGAAGTTCTTGCTTTTGAGCTGGTCGACGATGGCCCGCGTGCAGTTGCCGCCCATTCCCAAGACAATGGGGATTCGCCCGTTTACTTTCGTCACAACCAGATGGATGATTTGCTCTTTCTCTTCTTCCGTAAGGGTGGGCGTCTCGGCGGTTGTCCCCAGAACGACCAAATAATCTGTCCCGTTTTGCAATTGGTAGTCCACCAGACGGGCAAGTGCTTCGTAATCTACGCTTTCGTCTTCTTTGAAGGGAGTAATCAGCGCTACTCCCATTCCTTTTAAGTTTATGTCTGCCATATTTTTAATTGATAATTGACAATTGACAATTGATAATTAGATTCGGAAACGTTTTTTCAATCGTCAATCGGTGTTGCAAAAGTAAGGAAAATCTGTCATTTTGCCCGTATAGCTTGCAAATAAAATAAGATATGCTCGAATATCTGCTGAATCTCTTCGCGCTTTGTCAAGGCGAGGGAGAAATCATAGAAATCGGGTTCATGCTCGCCCTGTTTGACGCCCACTTTGAATCGGCAAGGGTGTTGCAACATCAAATAGCGCATCGAATAGCAGGCAGACGGCGTCAGATCAATCAAAAGATCGGCCGGGATTGCGTTGAACTGCTCTTGCCGGGAGGAAGAGGGGATTTGCCACGTGCCTAAATCCGTTTTCTCGCTGAGAAAGAAGGTGCGGGGTGCCTCGTCGGGCTGTTGCTCTCCTTTGGGCAGGTAAATACCTCGATGGATGGGTTTGTACAACTGTTGCAGGCGTGCGATGCCGGGCTTGAGTTGCTCTTCGTCGGCGATGTGATAGAGAAGCAAGATGTTGCTTGCTTCTGACAACGGACAGAAGGTCGGTTGCCGTTTGTCTGCCTGCGCAAGCAGGGAACGGATTCTTTTTTGAATCAGATAACTCGTCAGTTTCATTCGCCAATCATTTTTAAGAACTCCTCTTCGTGGATAATTTTCACGCCCAGTTTGTTGGCTTTCTCCAATTTGGCGGGTCCCATGTTCTCGCCAGCCAAGATATAATCGGTTTTACCGGATACCGAGCCGCTGTTTTTCCCGCCGTGTTGCTCGATCAGGGCTTTGTATTCGTCGCGGGAGTGGTGCGCGAACGTGCCGCTGATAACAATGCTGACTCCGCTTAGTTTCTCCGAACGGTTGGCCAATTTCTCTTCCGCGACAGCCATTTGTAATCCTTCTGCTTGCAAGCGGGCAACCAATTGGCGGTTTTCTTCGTTGGCGAAATAGTTGATGACACTCTGCGCAATGCGTTCGCCTATTTCGTCCGTGGCGGTCAGCTCCTCGAAGGAGGCTTGCGCCAGTTGTTCCATCGAGTGAAATGCGGAAGCCAACCGTTTGGCGACGGTTTCCCCGACATACCGGATACCCAAACCATATATCAGGCGTTCGAAGGGAACCTGTTTGGAGGCTTCGATGCTGTTCAGCAGGTTTTGCGCGCTTTTCTCCGCCCAGCGTTCCAAATGCAACAAGTCTTCTTTTTTGAGTGTATAAAGGTCTGCGACGTTTTTGACATAGCCTGCTTCGTACAGGTCTTCAACGGTTTCCGGCCCCATGTTGATGTTCATGGCGCGGCGGGTGACAAAGTGTTCGATGCGGCCTTTGATTTGCGGCGGGCAGCCGGATTCGTTCGGACAGTAGTGGGCAGCTGCCCCTTCCGGCCGTACGAGGGGGGTGCGGCATTCCGGA
>CALUTX010000262.1 GCA_944323815.1 uncultured Parabacteroides sp.
GCGGGTCCATCAAGCGGCGGCCGATGCTGACGGCTCCGCGCACCGTCACGTCATATTGCGGAAATTCCTCCCGTGCGATTTTGGAAGCCGAATAGATGGAGGCGCCGTTTTCGCTGACGACAAACACCTGCACCTCGCGGTCGAAGCGGATATGCGTGATGAATTGCTCCGTTTCACGGCTGGCTGTTCCGTTACCGATGGCGATGGCTTCGATGGCATAGGTCGAAACCAGCTGGGCGATTTTGGCCGCCGCTTTTCCCCGCTCGTTCTGAGGCGGATGCGGATAGATGGCTTCGTTGTGCAACAAAGCCCCTTGCGCATCGAGACAGACTACTTTGCATCCCGTACGGAAGCCGGGGTCGATGCCGAGCACCCGTTTTTGTCCCAATGGCGGAGCCAACAGGAGCTGTCGCAAGTTTTCGGCAAAAACGCGAATCGCCTCTTCGTCGGCTATTTGCTTGCTTTGGTTGGCAAATTCGGTTTCGATGGCCGGTTTCAGCAGACGTTTGAACGAATCGTCTACTGCCTTTGCCACCTGTTCGGATGTTTCTTGGTTTCCCCGGACAAAACGCCGGTGCAGGCGGTCTAAGCATTCGTCCGCATCCGGCGAGATACTGACGCGCAAGATGCCTTCGGCTTCTCCTCGGCGGATAGCCAGCAGGCGATGCGAACCGATGCGTTTCAAAGGCGTGCTGAAATCGAAATAATCCCGATACTTTGCCCCCTCCTCTTCTTTTCCTTTCACCACTTTGGCGGTGATGACAGCTGTGTGTGCGAACGTTTTCCGTATGGCATTCCGGGCATCTTCGTTTTCATTGACCCATTCGGCGATGATGTCGCGTGCGCCTTGCAAAGCCTCTTCCCGGCTTTTGACCTCTCCTTTGACAAACGAGTCGGCATAAGCAGCAAGGTTTCTTTCCTTTTGTAGCAGAAGCGTCCGCGCCAGCGGTTCGAGTCCTTTCCGCCGGGCGATTTCGGCTTTTGTCACCCGCTTGGGTTTGTAAGGCAAATAGAGGTCTTCCACCTCGGTACTGTCCCACGAGTCTTCAATGCGCTTTTTCAGTTCGGGCGTCAGCTTCCCCTGCTCTTCGATGGAAGAGAGGATGCTTTCTTTGCGCTTCTCCAGTTCGCGGAGTTTCGTGTGCAGCTCTTGGATGGCGCTGATTTGCACTTCGTTCAACCCGCCCGTCATCTCTTTACGATACCGGCTGATGAACGGAATCGTCGCCCCCTCTTCTAAAAGATGAATCGTCCGCTCTACCTGTCCAGCCGGAATCTCCAGCCGCTGCGCGATCCATGCATGAAATGATATAGCCATACGGAATGTTGCGTTGTCAACCTGTTTCTCTTAAATCTTCATCAAATCGCTTTCGTCAATGTATTCCAGATTCTGCCGGCGGATGACTTCGCGAGCCGCTTCCCGGTTGTTTGTACGCAGGATGAGAATCGATTTCTCTTTGCTGGAAAAGCAATACATATACTCGATGCTGAGTCCGGCCTTTGTGAAATAAGACAGCGTTTGGGCAAAACTTCCGGCACAGGCACCCGTCGCGATTGCCAACACTTCGGTGAGGTTGGCGCTGACGTTGTTGCTTTTCAAAAGCGTGTAAGCCTTTTGCGGGTCGCTCACGATGATGCGCAGAATCCCGTATTCGGAAGTATCGGCTACTGTGGCTGCGATGATGCGGATTTGGGCTTCGGAAAGCAATGCCAGAATCTCGCTAAGTTTTCCATATTTATTTTCCAAAAAGATGGAAATCTGATTGATTGTCATAACTGTTTTGTTTTTTCAAATGTGAAACAAATGGGGATTATCTATTAACAGAGTTTGCGCAAATCTTTGACGCGCACCACTTTCCCCTCCTGCACGGGCAACGAGCCTTTGGCGACGAGCTTCAGGTGAGGCGTCAGCAGCAATTCGTCCTTCAGCTGGCGCGTGATTTCCTTCGTCAGGCGTTGCAAGACACTGTAATCATCCGTGAAGAGGTCGCTCAATTCCACTTCGATTAACATCTCGTCATTGTTCCCGACCGTTTCGATAGTAATCAAGTAGTTGCTGCCCAACTCTTTGAATTGCATCAAAATCTTTTCAATTTGGATGGGGAAGATGTTGACCCCTTTGAGGATAATCATGTCGTCGCTCCGTCCTTTGAAGCGTGCCAAACGTCGGTGTGTGCGTCCGCAGGGACAGTCGCCCGGCAGGATGCAGGTCAGGTCGCGCGTACGATAGCGGAGCAGCGGCATCGCCTCCCGGTTGATGGTGGTCAGCACCATTTCGCCCACTTCGCCCTCCGGAACGGGTTGCAGCGTGACCGGATCGATGATTTCGACGATGACATTATCTTCCCAGATATGCAGCCCATTTTGCTCTTTGCACTCGAAGGCGACGCCCGGGCCGTTCATCTCCGACATACCGAAGCAGTTGTAAGCCTTCACGCCCATCAGCTGCTCGATGCGCTGCCGTTGTTCCTCGGAGTGCGGTTCGGCGCCGATGCAGAAGGTGTGCAGATGCGTGTCGCGCCGCGGGTCGATGCCCATTTCATACATCACTTCCGCCAAGCGTGTTGCGTAGCTCGGGATGATGTGCAGGCAGGTCGTCCCGAAGTCGGTGATAAACTTGATTTGCCGCTTCGTGTTTCCTGCGGCCGCCGGCACGGTCAGGCAACCCAGCTTCTCGGCTCCGTACTGGAATCCCAGTCCGCCGGTGAACATGCCGTAGCCCGAGGTGTTCTGGAAAATGTCCGTGTCCCGTATGCCGACCATGTACATACAGCGGGCCACCTGATTGGCCCATTGGTCGAGGTCGCGGGCCGAATGGAGCACGACGGTCGGATTGCCCGTTGTGCCGCTCGACGAATGGAGCCGCACGCACTTTTGCAGCGGGATGGCCACCATGCCGAACGGATAATTGCTGCGCAGGTCGTCTTTTGTGGTGAACGGGATTTTTTGCAAATCCTCCAACGAACGGATGCTGTCTGCCGTGATGCCATTCTCTTTAAACACTTTGCTATAAAAAGGGGAGTTCCCCGCAATCTCGATTGTCTTCTTCAGCCGTTCCAACTGGAGCTTCTCCAAGTCGGCGCGCTTCATGGTCTCAATTTCTTCTTGCCAATATTCCATTGTTTTTGCTTTCATCATGTGTATCTGAATTCTTAAATATGGATGCAAATGTAAGGATTTTTTTGTTTTCCCGTGCAAAATTTGTTCTGTTGCTCCAACACAGACCTCTTTTGTTATCGCGCGAATTGGCGCGGATAGCGGAAGGCGATGGCCAAAGCCGCTCCGACTCCCAAGAGATAAGGATAATAGAGATATTCCATGATGGCGATGGGCGAGACGTGTCCCAGCCCGGAAGCCATCAAGACCTGTGCGCCGTAGGGAATGATGCCCTGCACGAAACAGGAAAAGATGTCCAGCAGGCTCGCGCTCCGGCGCGGGTCGACATGGAAACGCTCGGCAATGTCTTTGGCGATGGGGCCTGACATGATGAGGGCAATCGTGTTGTTGGCCGTGCATAGGTTGGCGAAGCAGACCAAGGCCGAGATACTGGCTTCGGCTCCGCGGGTCGAGCGGATGCGCGTCGTCAGCTTCTGGATAATCCATTCGATGCCGCCGTTGTAACGAATCATCTCCAACATGCCGCCTGCCAGCAGTGTGACGATGATGAGTTCGCCCATCCCCGTGATG
>CALUTX010000263.1 GCA_944323815.1 uncultured Parabacteroides sp.
TGCTTTTCGTCATAACGGAACTCACGCTGATAAGGCGGGCGTATATCCAACTTGCCATGATAGCCTTTTACTCCGGTATCGGGGTCGTTGATATATCCGTCAATTAAATCTTGGATTTTTATAGATTTCAATTCTATCTGCATATCGGTTATTTTTTGATTTTACGAATTATGATTCGTGCATAAGGTAAAGATACAAGTCCATTCCTCAATATGTACGGAGAATTCATATTGGCTGTGACATGAGCCTTATTTCCTTGTTTCCTTAAATTATCAATTGTTGCTTGTCCCATCGGCTTAAAACCGGCAGACCTTATCCAATCTGTATCACAAGTATTTCCTATTATCTCAAACTGTTCGGGATTGTATTTATCCATAAATGTAATAGGAACTCCCATTAAGCCATCGTAATCTAAAGGAATATATTCTGTTTTTGACACATCTATAGCATCATAGTTTTCGTAAGTTGGATATTCTTCCGGTGTATAGTGCTTATAAAGAATGATGTCTTCATGCCGCTTCTTTATTTCCAGATTGGTAAACCAAGTAACGCCAGAAACTCGAATCATGCCTTCACGATGGTCGCCAGCGGCAGCCTTATCCTCATAATGTGAGATAAAATGTCCGGCTCCACCCTTAAAGCCATAGCCTAACCATAATTTGTTTTCTTTGATAAGAGGGAATATTTCCTTGTATTTAATAGCATTCTGATGTCCTATAATCAAGAACTTCTTTTCATACGTCATCAATTGCGCCACGTATTCTCGAAACAAGGAAAACGGTGGATTGGTTACCACAATATCCGCTTCTTTGAGTAATTCGATACATTCTTTACTGCGGAAATCCCCATCACCTTTCAACGGCTTTACGCCTATCTCTTCGGCATTGGGTATATGGTCGCCGTTCTTGTCGCCTTCGTAAACTAAATAAACGGCTTGCTCGCTCTTGTTCTGGCTAAACAAGTCAATGTTCTGATTTTTATAACAAGTGGTAATCAGTTTCTTCAATCCAAGGAACTCAAAGTTATAGGCAAAATAGGTAAAAAAATTACTCACACGCGGATCGTCACAGTTACATAACACTGTTTTACCGCGAAAGTGTTCACGATAATGTCGCAACTCGTTGTTGATGTCTTCCAGTTGTGTGTAAAACTCGTCTTTCTTGGCTTCTTTTGCCTTATTCAGATTTTTATTGGCCATGTTATTCAGTTGAGCAGGTGTGCAATAATCGTTAATTGTTTCTGCAAATATAATGACTACTCACCAAAAATAAATCAAGTATTGACAATAATCTGCTCGCAGAATCGGGACACTCTTCCGCCGGAAACCCGTTAGCCGGAGGGAAAACCATCATACAAAGCGGGAAGAAAGAAACAGGCTCCGCCTAATCGGCAGGCATCACGCTCTCCAAATCGACCGTATAAACCGAACACTGGACTGCGCCGACAATCCCGGTTCCGCCATTGACATTCGAATAGTAGGCGTTCGGCTCGGAAAATCCCCAGTCGACCAAATCACTGTTGAACGACTCGTCGTCTACATTCAGGATTCCAGTCAGGTAGTGGTAATAGGCTTCCGACAAGGAGTATAACATAATGCGACGCGGTTGCGCGCTCCGTCCATTATAGGGACCTGTCTGGACAAGTTCCATCGTATAGGTTTGTCCGTCGAACAGATCGTCTGTGAAAGTTCTCCCCTCATAGCCGTAAATGCGGGTGTCAGTCGTTACGCCGTCCATGATTTCCTGTTGCGCCAAAAAGACCTTATCTTGCGAATAGTCGAGTGTTTCAGCTGGAATTCCGTTATTGTTTTCAATCCGGATGCAGTAATGGTTCCGCTCCGAATCCGGGTCGGTAAAGGTTATCCGGTAAGTTGCTTCATACCCTTATAGAAACGATCATATTCATAGCTATCATCCCACTCCGTTCCCCAAACTGTTTCCGTTTCTTTTTTAAAGCCGGAAACATAGCGAGTGAAGGAGGCGTTCATGTCATAACGAAACCGATCGTTAATAGGCAGTTGCCATTGAAGTGCCGTCAGGACATTCCCCCATTTCAGGCGGTTCTCATTGTGATGCCGATAAGGTAGCTTTTCATCGGTCGAGAACTGCTCCTCACCCACCTTCATCCGGTCGTGTCCGTAATAGGTCAGGAATGCAAGCGTTCCCCAGCGGCGCATATCATGCTCGAGCTTCAGGTTGAAATCGGTAAAGCTGTAACCGGCTATCTTTTTCTCGCCTGCATCCTTCTTCGTGGCATTGATAATCGCCAACGCCGGGACGGAGACCAGCTCGAGCCACGAACGACGCACGGAAGCGAAGAAGGTCGTCCGGTTTTTGACCAGCGGGCCGGAGAAACTCAAGTTGGCAGAGGTCAGCCCGATAGTAAAGTTGCTGTGATACGTTTCTTTGTCGCCGCTCTTCATCGTGATGGCCGTGACGCTCGAAAGCCGACCTCCGTAACGCGCCGGGAAAGCCGCCTTGTAAAACTGCGTGCTCTCGATGGCCTCTGTAACTGCAGCATATCGCAATATTGATTGGTTCCGCCGGTATAATCCTTTGCGTGCCGGGCAGTCCGTATCAGGAACGAACTGAGTTCTATTCTTACACCATCACCCATCTGGGACAACGTGGATGAATGGCTGATGTAAACGAACTTACCGTCACGCTCGACGAAACAAGAGGTATAGTAGTATCCTTTGGACGAAGATAAAACTTTTGCCCCGACAGTTGTCGCATACTTGGAAATTTCCCGTACCAAAGAGGTTTGAAATCTACGGTATTCCTTTGAAACATAAGTCCCCGCGTCTGCAAGGACAGAAGATTGCCATTGGGTATAAAAAGTCTGTGTCATATTCTTTTAATATTAAAAGCAGACTGAATCTTCGGACAAATGAATAAGAAATAGCAAAGTGGAAAGTAAGAATGGTAAATTTTCACAGAAAGAAGATTCAAGATGTTAATTTTCCAAAAGTCTTTAAGCGGGATTTTTATAATTAGAGCAAGTTCACATATCTTTGTATATTGAAAAAAAGGTGGAATATGTTTTTTCATGCAATGAGAAAAAATAAAATATTGCGCGTGTTATGTGTGCTCATGTTCATACTCGTACATTTGGATGCGTATGTGTATGAAACAATCAATGCCTTTCATATAGAATTTGTAGAACAGTCAGTTCCTTTTGCGGGGGAAACCTTACAACGGGAAGATGAAGTGGGAATGCCGTCTTGGGATGATTTATCTTATTTCAAAGCTTCCGCCCGTTTGAACTGGTGGAATATAGGATCTGTTTTCCTGCCCTTATTGCTGTTATTCGGTTTTATTCCTATTGTCAGAATCCGAAATTCGGTACAAGGTTTGTCCTTGGGCACGTTGAAAGTACGTCCCCATTTGGTTTTCTGTACACTCCTCATTTAATATTCTTCTGTGGTTCCTCAAGGAGAATTAAGTCGATATATGCAACCGGAGGCTTATCTTTCGGTTCGCAACTGTATATGGAATTGGTTCGTTATGCAGTAAAACTGTATCTAATCAAAATAACTTTAAGTAATCAATTTTATTTTTTGTAGTCTTATGAAAATTTGCATTCAGAAGATTGCTGTCTTGTCATGTGCGATAGGACTGTTGTCTTC
>CALUTX010000264.1 GCA_944323815.1 uncultured Parabacteroides sp.
AGTTCAAAGTGTCTCGAAGTGCGGCCACACTCCCGGAAAAGTAGCAGGACAGCGGGCAACCGTCAAGGCTGAAATGAACGAGGTTGCACCCAGCCTTGCCCACCGCCCGCCGTCCCGCTGAATGGGTGGACAAGGCAGGCTATCCCTTAAAGTGCGCTTGGCCGCTCTCTTTCTAATTTTGGAGCGTTTCTTCTCTTAAAATTAAAATGGGAAGTTAGTAAGAACACATTATACCAATAAGGCATAATACGCAAAATGCTTAATACTTATTGTCGGAATTTAATTGTTGTGCGTTTATGTAACACACCTCTATTTCAACTGTATGAAAAATATTGACATTCGTCGAGATTACTTAGCACGTCTCTAAGCACGAACATAAAATTCAACTTGTTTTTGTGTATAGTTTCTGTTTCCGTTCTCCTACAGTATTTTTTAACTTCGTCAAGTTCTTCAAGCAGTAATTTATTACAAATTTCTTTAGCTTCCGTCAAAATATGAGCATTACAATCCACGACATCGATAGAGTATTCTTCTTCTTCTACTATTAAACATCGCTTTTCAA
The DNA here is from genome assembly GCA_944323815.1 of uncultured Parabacteroides sp. Taxonomy (GTDB): domain Bacteria; phylum Bacteroidota; class Bacteroidia; order Bacteroidales; family Tannerellaceae; genus Parabacteroides. Next base: position 563 of record CALUTX010000264.1, read on the forward strand.
GGTGAAAGCTTTTTGCAAAATTTAAAACAACAAGTTTTTCGTAATCTTCATCGCACAACTCTATTGTATAGGGAGTAAAATTATTAAACTTTTGTTTTTTATAAAATGTAATATCAAGCATTGTTGTTTCCCCCTGTTTTCCTTTTTTTTACTTTCTCACGAACTTCTTTAACTTTTTCGGGTAAAAGATTGTCGTAAAGTTTTATCCCTAGTTCTTCAGCCTTTTGCTTCGTTTTATCAGAAGCTCTAGCCTGGACTAAAACTATGTCAACTCCTTGCTCGTGGAATTTATCAATATCGCTTGGAAAAATGTTTGCTCTTGCTTTAACTTCTCCATAACCTTTTTCATCCATTCTTGATTCCCTCCAATCATCTGCTAATATTTATTATCTGCGCTAATCTTTTAAATAACTATCAAGAATAGAAATTAACTTTTGTTTATCTTTCTTGGGATAGCTAAAATCACCCATATGTGAATTTCCTTCTGTAGATAGAATTTCTATTCCATGTTTCTCGCCAATTTCTTTAACCATTAACTTCATGTCTCTATGTTCAGCCAGTTTTTGAATAGCTTTATTTTCATCCTCAGATTTCTGATAATCGACTATAGATATTGGAATTAAATTATTATACATTCTCTGATACATCCTCCTTAGTGAACATCTTATTATAATACACATGAGGTTTTTGTCGACAATTTTATAGAAATTATGTACATTTACAATTGTAGGGGTACTATACATCTTGGACATTGGACAGAAAAATATAAAGGATGCAGAATGAGGCCTCATTAATTATAATAGTTGGAGTTATAGGCAATAACTGAATGAGATGGGGCATATCCTTATGTGACAGGCTAGTACCCCAAAAGCTATACCAATCGTCCCTTAATCTTCTATTATGAGCTAGGACTTCATTGTAAAACAGCTTTTTGCAAAAATCAATATTGACATAAAAGATATTTTAAATATACTATATAAATAATATTATATTAATCTTGAGAGGAACCCCATTTCATGAAATTAACGGAAACAGAGTTTGGGATCATGGAGATACTATGGACCGTGGGAACGCCTATGTCCCAGGGGGATATTATCGCCTATGCGGCGGGAAAGCCCTGGAAAGAGAATTCGATTAAAGTCATGCTGGGGCATCTCCTCCGCAAAGAAATGATTCAGGCGGTAGGAATGGTCAGAAGCGGAAAAGTATACGCACGAACATTTATCCCCACGTGTTCCCGCGAAGAATACTTTGCAAAAGAGTTGACGAATCATGTTGGAGACATTCCTAGTCTCTTTTCTGCTCTGTTGAAGCAGTCTGATATCTCTGAAGAAACACTCAAAGAGCTGGAAAAGTTGATCGAACAAAAGAAACAAGAGATCGAAAAGAAATGATATCTGTTTTTTCTATCCTGAGCAGTTTACTGTTTTTAACGTTTGGCATTGCTATAGCATTGCTTTTAGGTCGAAATCGGGAGCTTCTTGCGTCTTTTGGTGTAAAAGTAATTCCGTTGCTTGCCATTCTGTCATTGATTCGAGTTCTGATTCCGGCAGATGTAGAGGCGGCATATGTTATAAACTCATATACAATTTTGCCTGCGCTTCAGAGCTTTTTTGAGATGCAAGTTGTGGGATCGATAACAGTAAGCGAAGCGCTGTTAACTGTGTGGATTGCTGGTACGGTAATATTTCTGACTGCAAATTTGATCAAATTGCTTTTTGCATATAAAAATCTTAATACGTTGCGTCTGGTTGTTGATGAAAAGCTTTTGCGTATAGCGGCAGAGCTCGGACTTCCCGATGGAGCCGTATTACTATCTCCCGACATAGTAGTCCCCATCTCTATTGGTTTTTTCCGTCCAAAAATCTACTTACCGATCATGAATCTTACTGACGCCGAGTTTCGTATCGTCCTGCGCCATGAGCGGCAGCATATTGTGAGCGGAGACTCCTGGGTCAAGCTCTTTTATATGGTACTTGCAGCCGCTCTGTGGTGGAATCCAGTGGTACACATATTTCGTGAGAAGCTGGATGATATCTTGGAGTACCGTTGCGATCAAGCGGTGTTGAAAGGGAGTAGCGAAACAGAGCGTATCATCTACACAGAGACTTTGCTGACTGTAGCGCGGCAGGCAGCTGCGTTTCCTGGTCAAAGAAAGCGGCTTGGTGCTGTTGGTTTCCTTTCCTCACACCCGGAAAATACCCTGATAACGAGAACAAACCTAATTTTGCGAGGCAAAGAGAACTATGTAGTGGCAAAGCTGATATCCTTGGTTTGCATTGCTCTTTTTATTGGTTCCTATTTTGTTATATGGCAATCTGCTTATCCTACTCCTGACCTTATGCCAGGCGTTGAAGTGTCCATCAATGCTGAGAATTCCTATCTGGTCCATATAGAAGGTGACCAGTATGAATTGTGGTATTATGGAGTGCATGTAGATACTCTAAAAGAAAATGAGATCCAATCTAAACCATTTGATGAATTAGAGGTCTTAGATAAGGGGGAAGAAAGATGAAACGGGGACAAAGGCTTTTTTTGATTTTCCTGATTTTTGCATTACTATTGTGTTCTTCTGCCATGGCGTTTGAATCAACTATGGTCAGCATGGCCGACCCTGACCGGGGCGATGAGCAAATTGAACAGCGGGCGGAGCAGACCGAATGGGTCTATCGGTACTACAACGGTAAGCTTCAGCGACGACTTTGGTCGATCACTTACGGGAAATGGCTGACCGACTGGATCGATTGTGAACCATAAAGAATAATATGTATAGGGCAATCCAGCTCATGCTGGATTGCCCTATATAATTTAAATAAAATATATTGACTAAAGAAATTATTTAATATATAATTTATTTAAGATCACATGTGAATAAGCATAAGAATTGGTATATGTGCCCTTGTTTTACCCCCGAAAGGCAGACACTCGAGTTTTTGCTTTCAGCCTGGAAATTGAGATAAGTAACCAATTTTACAGATTGGAGAAGAATGAATGGAACAGCCTTTGTTTACTTTATTTCAGACAATTAATAGCTGCTACCTATT
>CALUTX010000265.1 GCA_944323815.1 uncultured Parabacteroides sp.
GAAAGGGAACGGCAAGTATATCACGATTCGTGGGGCGAGCGGGAATAACCTGAAGCAGGTGGATGTTTCGTTTCCGTTGGGCATGTTGATTTGTGTGACGGGCGTTTCCGGGAGCGGAAAATCGTCGCTGATTAACGGGACGCTGCAACCTATTTTGAGCCAACATTTCTATCGTTCGCTGGAGGAGCCGTTGCCTTACCGTTCCATCGAAGGAATTGAAAATATCGACAAAGTGGTCAATGTCGACCAGGCGCCCATCGGCCGCTCGCCGCGCAGTAATCCGGCGACTTATACAGGCGTCTTTTCTGATATTCGGAATTTGTTTGTCGAACTGCCGGAGTCGAAAGTGCGTGGATATAAACCCGGCCGTTTCTCGTTCAATGTGGCCGGAGGTCGTTGCGAGGTTTGCAAGGGAAATGGGTACAAGACGATTGAGATGAATTTCCTGCCCGATGTGTTGGTGCCCTGTGAGGCCTGCCACGGTAAGCGTTATAACCGCGAAACACTTGAAGTGCGTTTTCGCGGGAAATCCATTGCCGATGTGCTGGACATGACCATCAACATGGCGGTCGAGTTTTTCGAGAATGTCCCGTCGATTCTGTCTAAGATAAAAGTGCTGCAAGATGTAGGCTTAGGGTATATCAAATTAGGCCAACCCTCGACCACTTTATCCGGAGGGGAAAGCCAGCGGGTCAAGCTGGCGACAGAATTGGCCAAGAAAGATACGGGCAAAACGTTGTATATTTTGGACGAACCGACAACCGGTCTGCATTTTGAGGATATACGTGTCTTGCTGGACGTTTTGAACAAACTGGTCGACAAAGGCAACACAATCATCGTCATCGAGCACAATCTGGATGTCATCAAGTCGGCAGACTATCTGATCGACATGGGGCTCGAAGGCGGTCGGGGAGGCGGCGAAGTTTTGTTTGCCGGAACTCCGGAAGAGATGATACAAGCAAAAACGAAAAGTTATACCGCTCCGTTTTTGAAAGCGGAATTAAAGCAATAGCATAAGTATATGAAGAATCCGATTCAGATGATTAAACAGTGCGTGGAGAAGGAGGAGCCCTATTTCCTGCTGCGCGGTCAAGACCTGTGTGCATTGAAAGCCATCGAGACCTATTATGACGAGGTTAAGAAACATGTGAAAGACCCCTATTTCATAGAGGAGATAGAAGAGATAATGAAGGACTTCCGCGCTTTCCGCGAAGAACAGCAAACACATATACCGGACTGACCGATGGCAGACGACAGCTATAAAACTATTAAAGCCCTTTCGGAAGGTTATTATACGGAGAAGCGCAGCCGTTTCATCTCGTATGCCATTCCGGTGCGTACCGTCGAGGAGGTCAAGGCGCAGGTGGAGAAATACAGAAAGCAGTACTACGATGCCCGGCATGTCTGTTGGGCGTATATGTTAGGCCCTGAGCACACCGTGTTTCGCGCGAACGACGACGGCGAACCTTCATCGACGGCAGGCAAACCCATCTTGGGGCAAATCCGCTCGAACGAGTTGACCGACATCTTGGTGGTCGTAATCCGTTATTTCGGCGGTATCGAGCTGGGCACGAGCGGACTGATTGTCGCTTACCGTACGGCTGCTGCCGAAGCCATTGCTGCTGCCGAAGTGGAAGAGCGGACGGTAAACGAAGAGGTTACGGTCGCTTTCGAATATCCCTATCTCAACGGAATTATGCGCATTGTGAAAGAAGAAAATCCGGTGATCGTTTCCCAGCAGTTCGAGATGGACTGCAAAATGACACTCCGTATCCGTAAAGGAGCAATGGAACGATTGAAAGCGCGATTACAGAAGGTGGAAAGCGCTTATTTGGTGGAGTGATTTCCCCTCCTTTTCTCACCGTTTATTTTATGCCAGTGCAAGTCACATTTCATGGCAGTGCATGCGGCATTTCATGCCAGTAGGACAAACATTCCTTTGCTTCTTTTGTGATTCCTTTAAATAAACCTTTTTCTTTTCAGGCAGTCAAATGGAGCGTTTGATATAAATGTGTATTGGAAGATTATTGAAGGAAGATGAAAAAGATAAGCTTGTTTTTAGCGGGGATGCTTGTGTGTTTGGCTCCCGGAGTAGAAGGCGCTAATGTACTCGATGGCGGAATCAAAGGGGTGGTGATGGACGGTGAATTAGGAGGACCGTTGGAGTTTGTTACTGTCCAAGTAAAAAAGAAAGGTTCGGATAAGATATTGCAAGGGGCGGTTACCGGAAGTGACGGAAGTTATAACATTGCCGGATTGCCGCAGGGAAACTATGTCGTGACCTTTTCTTACATCGGTTATGCCGATATCACGAAAGAGATTACAATCAGTTCCAATAACCAAACCCTCAGCTTAGGTGAAATTACCCTTGAGGAAGATTCCAATCAGTTGGAGGGCGTGGAAGTGGTCGGTAAGAAACCGCAGATGCGTTTCGAGATCGACCGGAAGGTGTTTGATGCCACACAGGATATTGCGTCGGAAGGAGGGTCGGCGAGTGATTTGTTGTCGAATATCCCTTCTGTCGAGGTCGATAACGAGGGTTCAGTCTCGTTGCGGGGAAACTCGAGCGTGACGATTTGGATCAACGGAAAAGCGTCGGGGCTTTCGTCTGATAATCAAGCGGACATTCTCGAAATGATGCCTGCGGAAGACATCAAGCAGGTTGAAGTAATAACGAACCCGTCTGCGAAATACAGCCCTGAAGGAACGGCCGGTATCATCAACATCATTTTGAAAGAAGACCGCAAGCCGGGGTATTACGGCAGTGTCAAGGCGGGAGCCGATACGGACGGTGGTTATCAGGCAAGCGGTAACATCAATTACAGTAGCGGGAAAGTGGATGCGTATGCGAACTTGAACTATCGGAAGCGGGCTTTCGACGGGGGCGGCATCACCAGCCGACAGAATACGGCAGACAATAGCTTCTTGAATCAGAATAGCGAGACAGACCGCAGCCACAATAACTGGTTCGGGCGTTTTGGCGCGACGTGGCACATCACTTCGAACGACGATTTGGCATTGAACCTGACAGGTATGAAGGGCGGGGGAGATGAGGATGAGATTATCCATTATAACTCGGTGGACGGAAGCGGAAATCCGGTTTACACGAGTGACCGTTCGACGACGGGAGAATCGGATATGCAGATGTACAACGTCGAGCTGAATTATCGGCATAAATTTTCGGAAAACAGTGACATTGATATCACGGTCAGCAATAACCAATGGAAGAATGACCGGGAGAATATTTATCAACAGTCTACCGAGTATGTCGACCCGACGCAGACCGAAGATCCGGTTTATCAAACTCAAAATACGGGCATCAATGACAAGACATGGGAAGCGCAGGCGGATTATACGCTCAAACTGTCGGACATCGCACGTATCGAGGCCGGTTATAAGGGAACGTTTCAGCGGAATGAAAGTCCGGTTGATACCTATACGGGAACGAACGAGTCTGATATTCAGGAAGACAAAAGATTGTACAATAGTTTCTTGTACAATTAGGATGTGCATGCGATTTATTTGAAGTATGGTGGAAAGTGGGGTAATTT
>CALUTX010000266.1 GCA_944323815.1 uncultured Parabacteroides sp.
TCTTTGACTTTAGCTCCTTGAAAGACTGCGGGTTTGACTGTCTCGGGTTGCTCGAATGTATTGTGGGCATTGATGGATGAAGCCGTCAGGATGTGACCGTCCGCCTTGCTGATTTTGACTCCTTGCAGGTCGACGGTTACTTGCTGCGTCCCGTCGGTATCAATGTTGGCCAGCGAGAGGTGAATCTTCCCGTTTTTGTCTTTGGAGGCGGACGCGCTCACCAAAGGCACTTCTCGATCTCCCCGCACTTTGACTTTGTTACAGATTAAATCCATCGGGAGATAAGTCGCCTCCTGATGCACTTTGTACATCCGGAAAACGTAATAGGTCGGTGTGAGCAACATGCGAGGCCCGTTCGTCAGAATCATCGACTGAAGCACATTGACAATCTGGGCGATATTCGTCATCTTGACGCGGTCTGTATATTTGTGGAACACGTTTAGCGTGAGAGCAGCCACCAGCGCGTCGCGCATGGTGTTCTGTTGGAAAAGATGCCCGTTGATTGTACCGGGTTCTTCGTCCCACCATGTGCCCCACTCGTCAACCATCAGGGCGATTCGCTTCTGCGGGTCATATTTGTCCATGATTTGGATGTGCCGTTTGATGACCTCCTCGATTTCGAGGCATTTCCCCATTGTCCAGTAGTAATCCTCTTGATTGAATTGCGTCGCCGAACCTTTGTTGTTCCAATCGGCTACCGTATAATAATGTAAGGAGATGCCGTCCATGCGGTGTCCGATGTTTTTCATCAGCGTTTCCGTCCAGTTGTAGTCATAATCGCTCGCGCCGCTGGCAATTTTAAAGAGCCTGTTCCCGTCGTAGTTCCGGCAGAAAGTGGCATAGCGGCGATATAAATCGGCGTAATATTCGGGGCGCATATTGCCTCCGCATCCCCAACTTTCATTGCCGACTCCGATGAACTTGACTTTCCACGCCTTGTCCCGTCCGTTTTGGCGGCGAAGGCGGGCCATCGGGCTGTCGCCTTCGGAGGTCATGTATTCAATCCATTTCGCCATCTCTTCCACCGTTCCGCTGCCGACATTCAGGCTGACGTACGGTTCGCAACCCAACAACTCGCAAAGGTTCAGAAACTCGTGCGTGCCGAAGCTGTTGTCTTCAATCGTGCCGCCCCAGTTGTTGTTGACCATTTTCGGGCGTTGTTCGCGCGGGCCGATGCCGTCCATCCAATGGTATTCGTCGGCAAAGCAGCCGCCGGGCCAGCGCAGGTTCGGAATTTGTAACTCTTTGAGCGCCTGCAAGACATCGTTGCGGTATCCTTGCGTATTCGGAATATCGGAATCGGGGCCGACCCACAGCCCGCCGTAGATGCACGTGCCCAGGTGCTCGGCAAAATGTCCGTAAATATGCTTACTGATGGTTTGCGTCCCTTGTTCGGGATAGATGCGGATGCTTGCATCCTTTTGGGCAGACAGCGACAACGTGGCTGCCGTCATGAAGCTGATGAATAAGAATGTTTTCATATTTGATAACGGTTTATTGAAGTGTCAGAACGAATGTAGTCAGCGATTGGGCCGGACTGTCGTATTGGAGCGTCTGCCCTTGTATTTCGCAAGCCGGGAACGGTTGGCAGTCTTCCGTTTGGCTTGTGCGCCAGCTCTTGATGGATTGAATCCGGGCAGGCATTTTTTGAAGGTCGATTGCGAACGGACGGCTGTCGGATTCCGTGTTCAGCACCGCAAAGACAAGTTCCTTTCCGGAGGGAGAAAGGGCTGCCAACGCATGTTCGTTGTTTGTTTCGATGAACGTATATCCCTGCTTGAAAAAGCGGGTGATTTGCATCCGCACATAGAGATTCTTGACAGGATGGTAGGTCTGCTTTTTGAACTTGCCGCGCAGCACGCACCATTCGTCGTTGGTCTCTTCCATGATTTGCCAGTCTAACCAAGCCTGTGGGCGCATGATGCGCATGTCGTCAAACAGTTTTTGAGCCAGCCGCAGGTTGCTCTCCAACCCTTTCCCTCCATTGGGCCCGGTTTCGGACTGCCAGAAAGGTTTGCCGGATTGCCGGACGAGAGCCCGTACCTCTTCTCGTTCTGCATTTGTCCCGGAGTAGGTGTGCGTGTTGAGCTGCCCTAATTTTTCCCAAATGTCTCCCGCCTTTTGATAGGCCTTTTGCACGGTCAGGAACTGCTCGAGGTTGGTTTCGTCAGACGCAGCAATGACGGTGTTCAAGCCGGACGCCCGCAGTTTGGGGTAAAGCAAGCGGATGATTTTGATTTGTGTTTCGGGGTCGAAGTGGCAACCTTCCTGAGTCCCTTCGGCATACCAATAGTTGGAATAGGCCTCGTTGAAAGGTTCCAATGTTTTGAAGTTGATTTGATAAGCGGATTGGTAATGTTTGCAGACGTCTATCAGGTAGTCGCAAAATAGCTCGTAATATTCCGGCTTCAGATTGTCTTTCGACGGGTCGGCATGACCAGCCGCACATCCGCTGTATGTCATCCAATAAGGCGCCGAATTGGAGAAAGCCTCAAAAACGGCATCCGGTCGTTTCTCTTTTATTTTCAGCAAGATGGTGCGTTGTCCCCTGTCAGCCTCCCAGTTGTAATCGGCGGTGGGAGAGGCTTTGAACCCTTCCATCTCCGCCCGTTTCCCTTTCCCTTTAACCATGTGCCCGTCGGCATGAGACGGATCGTCGCCTCCGCCGATGTTGTAACGGAAAATGTTCATGTTCAGTTTGTCCGGCGAGGTGAGCAAGTCGACGATGGAGTCGACTTTTTCAGGTGTCCAGTTCCCCACTTGTGCCGCCCACCAGCAGAGCGAGCTGCCCCATCCTTCGAGTTGCTGATAGCGCAATGCGGGGTCAATTTGTACCGTCTCTTCTGTCTGCCCTGCCGTCCGGTTGTCCGGTTGTGCAAAAAGCGGAAATGAGAACATTGTCATTAGACTTAAAAAGAATGTTTTCATGTGATGAAATACTGTTTCTGATTTGCGGGATAAAGATACGAAAAGACTTCCTATTTCAGGTAAATAAAAAGGGAAATTTAGTCGCCGGTTCATGAGTGGCGAGCCGGCACCTATTTTTCCCCATGTTCCGGGAAAAACTTCACTTCTTGCCGGCTAATTTTGCGGAGGATGAGGGAAATTCTTTGTTTGACGGTCGTCAGACAGCTGTTCGACAATCGTCAAACAGGTGTCCGACCCTTGTCAAACAGCTGTTCGACGAAGGTCGAACACAAATTTGTTGGGCATCTTCGCAAAACTATCCGGCAATGGATGGGTAATTTTGTGCTGGATCAGCCGTTTTAGGACGGACTTTCCTATCGGTTAGATGGGAACGCCAATCAGACGGGCACGGAATGAAGAGTGTGTCGCTGGTTAAATAAAACTACCCGGAGTGCAAATCCGTTTACCCGGAGGGTAGTTATTCGAAAGCTTTTGTGTACTTTTGTGGTCAAAATAGAGACAGTTTAAACGTTTTGCAAAAATGAAGAAGTTAGTAGTGATCCCTCTGTTTGTAGCCGGGATGGCTGCGATGGTTGGATGTGGCCATGCTCCTGTGGAAAAGGAGGTGGAAAACAAGG
>CALUTX010000267.1 GCA_944323815.1 uncultured Parabacteroides sp.
TGAACTTTGTGCGTGTTCCTATAGGGCGGACTTCAAACATAGAATCTATTGATTGGCAACTTGCGGACATTCATTATGAATTAATATAAAGGGTGTCAAAACGACACTTTATCGATAAGAGTAAAAAAGGAGAGTTTTATACTCACTCAAAGCAGGATTTTTTATCGGAATAACAATTTTTTTGTAGAGAAGTTATTCAAGCTCTTTCAATTCTTGTTGTATGTCGTGTTTCACCAGTGATAGACATTCGTTTACATAATCTTCTAAGAAGGGAAGATAGTCGTTGTTTTTCACGTTCAATTCTCCTTTGTTTCCTCTTTTCGGATATACATATAAGAATGTGACTTCCGGTTTATCTTTCCTAACCAAGTAGAGCAATCGGAAACCGTCTTTCTTACTCAAATGCAACGCCGAATTTTTCAGTCGCAATTTTACAAGGCAAAACTTGTCAGCATCTAAAATGCGGTCAAGCGAGATCCGTATTTCTTCGATTGTTTTACCTTTAAATTCGTTACAAATATCCGCTAAGACAGAAGCATATCCATCCCGTTCCCGTTTAGTCAGTTCCTTTATCTGCCGCCTAAAACGAACAGTAGAGAAAAAATCGCACACGATTACAAAGCATTAATCCGATTGATCACCTGAATGAATTCCTGCTTGGCAGGTAAAGAGATTTTGAATGCTTCCAAATCGTCTGTAACTTCCCGCAAGCTGTCAATACTTGAATGAAACTCTTTGATAAAGGTCTTGGCTCCCTCATATAAAATGGATTTACGAAATAATACATATAATTGGACTAATTCCAAGATAAGGTTTTTAAGATCTTCCCTTATTTCCATTACATTATCAGACGTTAAACGCAAGAAATCGATATGCAGACGTTCTGTCAGTTCATCTATCATCTCTGTTAACCGTCGAATGTCTTGTTGAAAAGACAAGATTGTATCCAGATGTTTATTGATAACTGTTTCGAAAGGGATTGTTATCTCTCTTGATTCGAATTGGACATCCGATATATTCTTTTTAATTAAATCGACACAGGTCATAATCGTCTGATAATTTATGTGGATGCAAAAATAGTTCATTTCAAATTTCTATACAAAGAGTTGTAAACAAAAAACCGTGTTCCCTTTAAAGGTAAAAGGAGAACATGGTTTTTCTAAGCCAATCAAATATTACCAAAGCGGGTTTTGTACCAGTTTACGGCTTTTCAGAATTTCGGCCTGCGGAATAGCATACAGATAGGTTTTGCGTTCACCCATGACACGAGTTTCAAATGCTTTTCGTTTACAGAAATCGCGGAAGTTTGTCGCTTCCATGTCCATCCCGTGTACATCTCCGCTCTGACCACCTTTACCCATTTCATCTTCAATGATCATCCAGCGACGAACATCGAAATAACGTTGTCCTTCCGTACATAGTTCTACACGGCTTTCTTTCCGGATGGCTTCACGCTGTAATTCTTGATTGCCGATGATCTCTGGTTTGATGTCGCGCAATAAAGGAATACCTGCCCGTTCACGTACCCGGTCGACATATTCGATAATCCGACTGTCGGAAGGATTGACCTCATTCAATACCTCTGCATACAACAAATAGAACTCGGCCAAACGGAACAAAATACCCGGACGTGCCCACGAACGGGGATAATTACCATAACTATACAATGTCCGATTTAGACGTTTATACAATAGATAACCTGTGTGACAATTACCTGAATGGGAATTATCGTCGCTTGCTCCTTTATGGAAAAAGATTTGTTCACCACCAATGTGCCATCTTCTTCCAGCAAAGAATACCGTTTGATAAAATCTCGGTTCGCGGTGCATCCACATATTAAAGATCGTATCGGTAACGGTTACCGTATCTTCCAATACCTGCACATCGTGTGTCACCGGCGTAAAGCCCTCTTCAGAGTAAAGCGGAGATTCGTCGATGCTCAGTCCGTCTTTCATAAAAAAACGCATCTACTAATTCTTGAATTACACCGTGTGCAGACAAACCTTGACTTCCTCGAACACCACGAGGTGTTGCCCACCTTTGCGATCCTTCGCTATCCACACTACCCCAAGAATCATGTGTGGATGCCCAAATGATTTCATTGTTGTAATGTTGGAATAAATCATAAAGTGAAGCATCCGGATCGTATTCCCCGTTTTCTTTATAGGCTTTATATAGTGTATATCGTCCTTCGCTGTAATTGATAAACTCTTGCATCACATCCAATGCTTTTTGCCATTTGGTTTCATCGTATTCCGGGAAGAGTTGTTTTCCGTCGTTGTCCCTTAAATCGACCGCTTCTTTGTATCCACCGTTGAACAAAGGACTTGCCGCATACACCCATAATTTGGCACGGACAGCCATCGCTGCTCCTTTGGTTGGGGCTGCCCGTCTTTCCTGTGGTTCAGTTTCTTTTAATTGATCCATGACGGAAAGTAATTCGCTGTCAATAAATTCAACGACCTCGTCTACCGAGTTACGGGCGTAATCCAAATCGAGTGATGCCGGGTCTGCTGAAGTGGTCATAATGGGAATAGGACCGTAAAGCTCAAACAACAGATAGTGGTAATAAGCCCGTAAAAAGATGGCTTCTGCCCGCATCTGGCTCAATTCGGTTTCAGGCAGCGGGTCTTTTTCGCTGGTAATTACATGTGCCTGCTCTAAAAACAGATTGGCTTGACGAATTTGATTATATAAAGACCAACGAGACATGGATGCATTCGTTGCATTTTCTCCTGTGATGGGAAGATCTTTTACATTGTTATTTGCTGCTTTCATTTCATCACTTGTAGCTACCCAAGGTAATCCTAGACCTGTTACAGACAAATAACTACTATTGGTACTCAAAAAGGAAACATCGGGTATACCCGTATAAATTCCTCGATGGAAACGTCTTGCATAGGCAGCATTGTTAAAAACCTCTTCCATGGTCAACTCGCCAGCTAATTCGTCTGAGACGGCCAAGTAATCGCAACCTGTGAAACATGCTAAAACCAGCGATAAGGTGCATGCTTTATATAAATTCTTGAACTTCATATTCTATTTTGTTGTTTAAAATGAAACTTCCAAACCTAAAGTGAATGTACGAGACAAAGGATAATTACAGCCTTCGTTAGCATTACCTACTTCCGGATCCCACAAATCGAAACTATCCCATACCGCAAGATTGTTTTCCATCAAATAAATGCGTAATGCATTAAAAGGAGTATGGCGTAGTGTCCGTTCATTGAAATTATATCCGATTTCCACATTCTTCAAGCGAAGGAAGGATACATCGCGTTGCCACCACGTACTTGCAGTATAATTGTGGGTATATTGTCCGGAACGTAAACGAGGATACATCACATCCTGACTGGGATTCTCTTCTGTCCAGCGGTCTAAAGCAAATGAACGCAAGGAGGATTCTTCAACTCCCCATAAAAAAGGATAAATTAATATGAATGTCCGCATGTTACCAAATTAGCAAAGTTTAAACTGCCCAATTGCCCCACAGGCATGTTT
>CALUTX010000268.1 GCA_944323815.1 uncultured Parabacteroides sp.
TGCTAATATGGTATGGCTTGCTTCCGATGAGGACCGCGAGGGAGAAGCCATCTCGTGGCATCTGTATGAGGTGTTGGGTCTGACGCCTGAGAATTCGAAACGCATCGTCTTTCATGAAATAACGAAAACCGCTATTTTACATGCGATTGAGACCCCGAGGGGAATTGATATCAATCTGGTGGATGCCCAACAGGCACGTCGGGTGTTGGACCGGATTGTCGGGTTCGAACTTTCGCCGATTTTGTGGCGCAAGGTGAAACCGGCGTTGTCTGCCGGGCGCGTGCAATCGGTCGCTGTCCGCCTGATTGTGGAGCGGGAACGGGAGATTCATGATTTTGTGAGCGAGGCGGCTTATCGCGTCGTGGCCAACTTTGTTTTGCCTGACGGGACAACCGTCTTGAAAGCCGAATTGAGCCGACGCTTGAAAGACAAAGAGGAGGTGAAAACCTTCCTTGAAGCCTGTAAGCAGGCAACGTTCACGATTGACGACATCACGACACGTCCGCTCAAGAAATCTCCGGCACCTCCTTTCACCACTTCGACGTTGCAGCAGGAAGCAGCCCGGAAATTAGGCTATTCCGTCGCGCAGACCATGATGCTTGCGCAGCGGCTTTACGAATCCGGATTGATTACTTATATGCGTACCGACTCGGTGAACCTGAGCGATTTGGCATTGGGAACTGCGAAGTCTGCTATTTTGGAGACTTATGGAGAAAAGTATTACAAGTTCCGCCAGTATCACACCAAGAGCAAGGGAGCCCAAGAGGCGCACGAAGCCATTCGCCCGACTTACATCGCGAATGTGGAGGCGGGCAGTACACCGCAGGAAAAACGATTGTATGAGTTGATTCGCAAACGCACCATTGCCAGCCAGATGGCGGATGCCGAACTGGAGCGGACCACGATTACGGTGGGCATCGGCGGACAGACGGAACATTTTGTGGCTGTCGGCGAAGTGGTTCGTTTCGACGGTTTCCTGCAAGTCTATCGGGAGAGCAACGACGATGAGCCGGAAAAGGAACAGGAGAACGGATTGTTACCGCCGGTTTCCCTGCATGATGTCTTGTCTTTGAAGGATGTGTTGGCTACGGAACGTTTCACACAACGTCCGCCGCGTTATACAGAGGCGAGTCTGGTGCGCCGCTTGGAAGAATTAGGCATTGGTCGGCCTTCTACGTATGCGCCTACCATCCAGACGATTCAGAATCGTGAATATGTAATAAAAGGAGATAAAGAGGGAACAGCACGTTCCTATACGGTTCTTTCTTTGGCAAAAGGAAAGATAACCGAGGAGGTCAAAACGGAAATGGCTGGGGCAGACCGCAATAAATTGATGCCGACGGATATTGGAATGGTTGTGAACGACTTTCTGATGGAGTATTTCCCGGCTGTGCTGGATTATAACTTCACGGCAAGCGTCGAAAAAGAGTTCGATTTGGTGGCCGAAGGAAAATTGGTCTGGACGACGGCGATAGATAAGTTCTATAAAGTATTCCATCCGATTGTGGAGGCGACGACCGCTATTAAGACGGAGCATCGAATTGGTGAGCGGGAATTGGGAGTTGACCCGAAGAGCGGTGAGCCGGTATTCGTGAAGATTGGACGTTATGGCCCGGTTGTGCAGATAGGTGTGGCGCACGCAGACGATAAAGAGGCGGCAAAGCCGCGTTTTGCCTCGTTGCTGAAGGGGCAATCCATCGACACGATTACGCTCGAGGAGGCCTTGAAGTTGTTCGACCTTCCCCGTGCGATTGGCGAATATGAAGGGAAAGAGATGGTGGCGGCAATCGGCCGTTTCGGTCCTTTCATCCGGCACGATGGCAAGTTTGTTTCCATCCCGAAAGAATTCGACCCACTGACGATTACGCCGGACGAAGCCATCCAATTGATTGAAGAAAAGCGGAAAAAAGACGAGCAACGTTTTGTCAAGAAATTCGACGAAGAGCCGGAGTTGGAAATCCTCAATGGCCGCTTCGGTCCCTATATATCTTATCAGAAGAATAATTACCGAATCCCGAAGACGGTGAAAGATCCGGCCGCCCTGACTTTGGAAGAGTGCCGCCAAATCATCGCGGAGACAAACGAGAAAGCGTCGTCAGGAACAAAGCGGACTGTGCGCCGGAAGAAAGCCTGAGATAAGCATAAACTAATCGGCTCACACCTGTGAGCCGTATGAATCACAAGGGTGAGCCGATCGAATCACAGCCGTGAGCCGTACGGCTCACATTTGTGAAACAATTAGTTTGTGCAAAGCAAAGCTTTAGTTCTTCACTTGACAAAAGGGGAAAACTCACGTATTGATGCAGTCTACAATGTCTGCTTCAAAAGCATTTGTCAAGCATTCTTTTTCGATAAACTCAGGTGGCAATTGCTTTACGTACGGAATGATTTGCCCTTTTAATCCATATTCGGATAAAATGTCGACTAAGTCGTGCCCATAAATACGGCAGGTTGTTGTGTCTTCTTTGTACACTTCTCTTAGTTCTTGTGGTGAAACATGTTGCAGGTCACGGGTTGTTTCGCCTTCAATTTCTTCTACAATCAATGCTCTGCCTCCGGGACGTAATACGCGATGAATTTCCTGCATCCCTTTGCGGTCTTCCGGCACACAATAGAGAACATGCGAACAGAGCAGCAGGTCGAACGAGTTGTCCTCGTAAGGCATTTGAGTAATGTCCGCCTGATAAGTTGCCACATTCGGGTTGATATCCGCATCGATATAAGAAGCAACTTGCGGAGCATTTTTCAAGAACTCTTTTAATCCTTTGACTGGTGCGAAATCAAGCACACGTAATGGCTCTGTTACATGAGGAAAGATTTCATTTTGAATGTACATGCACAGAATGCGTGTCCGTTCCAATGAAAGGCAGTGCGGACATTTGATATTTTTCCGCACGATGACATCGCCGTGTGGCAAAAAGCGGCGGGCAGATTTTCCGCAGCAACAACATTCATAACGATTGCCCTTCAACCAAATGGAAGCAGCTTTGTAAAGCGCATAGTGAAGGGCAATTCGTTGTTTCTCACTCGTTAATTGACGATACAGTTTCTTTATCATCTTTTACATCCTTTCCGGGACCTCAATTCCTAAGAGTGACATCGCCGATTTGACAATCTTGGCGACGTTGGCGGAGAGGACAAGGCGGAATTGCTTCTTGGCTTCGTCTGTTTCGCGGAGGATTGAGAAATCGTGATAGAACTGGTTGTATTCCTTCACCAAATCGTACGTGTAGTTGGCGATGAGTGCCGGGCTGTAAGTCTTTCCGGCCTCGCGTACAACGGTGGCAAAATCTGCCAGCATCTGAATCAAACCCTCTTCCTTTTCTGAAATCGGAGTGTCTGTCGGCAGTTGGCCGGGCAGCAGGATGCCTTCGTCGGCAGCCTTGCGGAGCACGGAGCGGATACGTGCGTACGTATATTGGATGAACGGCCCTGTGTTTCCGTTGAAATCGATAGACTCTTTCGGGTTGAAGGTCATGTT
>CALUTX010000269.1 GCA_944323815.1 uncultured Parabacteroides sp.
CACCGCCCGACAGTTCGTGGGGCATCTTATAGCCTTTGTCCGGCATCCCGACCTGCGACAACACCTCCATAATGCGCTCTCGAATCTCTTTCTTCCGTTTCCAGCCGGTCGCTTTCAAGACAAACTCCAGATTCTTGTAGACCGAACGATCTGTCAAAAGCTGAAAATCTTGGAAGACAATCCCCAGCTTCCGGCGCAGATAAGGAATCTCGCGCCGTTTGATTTTGCGGAGATTATAGTCCAACAGCCGGGCTTCTCCCTGCTTGATCGGGATTTCGCAATAGAGAGATTTCAACAGGCTGCTTTTCCCCGAACCGACTTTCCCGATTACGTAGACAAACTCGCCGTTATGAAGCGTGAAAGAGGCGTCACGCAAAATGACGTTTTCCTCCCGGCAAATCTCGATCTTATCCAACTGAAGCAGGGTTGTTGTCTCCATCTCGCTCGTGCTTTAGCGTTAACCTTTGTGGCGACTCTTCAACTCGCGCGCCAAATCTTCAATACTCAATCCCTTGCTGGTCAGCAAGACAATCAGGTGGTAAATCATGTCCGCTGCCTCGTAGATAAGGCGGTCATCGGTCCCGTTGGTCGCTTCGATGACAGTCTCGACAGCCTCTTCGCCCACCTTCTGCGCCATGCGGTTGACGCCTTTCTGGAAGAGCGTCGTCGTATACGAGCCTTCAGGCATCTCCTGACGGCGACGTTCGATGAAGTTTTGCAAGAATTTCAGGAACATCACCGGTTCTTCATTCCGCTCGTTGAAGCAGGTGTCAGCACCCGTATGACAGACCGGTCCCGCCGGAATCGCCTTGATCAGCAGCGTGTCGTTGTCACAATCCGCTGCCATACTGACCACTTGCAGTGTGTTCCCGCTCGTTTCGCCCTTCATCCAAAGGCAGTTTCTCGTCCGGCTGAAGAAGGTCACCTTGCCGGTTTCCTTCGTCTTCTCGTAGGCTTCTTCATTCATGAAGCCCAGCATTAATACCTTGTTCGTATTGGCATCTTGAATAATGGCGGGAACCAAACCGCCCATCTTTTCAAAATCTAATTTCATTTTTTCCCTTTCTTATTATATAATATACCCTTTTCCTTCTCCTCCTCTTGTCTCTTTTCTTCCATTCCCATGAAACAAAAGTTTCCTGCCGATGAAACATTTGTTTCATGCCGGAGAAACGTTTGTTTCATGCCGATGAAACTAAAGCCGCACAACAATTCCCTCCGCACGCAAGTAGCGTTTGAGGTCATCGATAGCAATCTCTCCAAAGTGAAAGACGCTCGCCGCCAATGCCGCATCCGCCTTTCCGAGCGTAAACGCATCGCGGAAGTGCTCCCGCTTGCCTGCCCCTCCCGACGCAATGATGGGAATATGTAACTGCTCTGCCAGCGTCGCCAATGCCTCGTTGGCATAACCGTCTTTCACGCCGTCGTGCGTCATGCTGGTGAACAAAATCTCCCCTGCGCCGCGCGACTCCGCCTCAGCCGCCCACTCAAACAGGCGTCTTTCGGTCGGGATGCGTCCGCCGTTCAGGTAGCAAATCCAGTCGCCCTGCTCGAAATTGGCATCAATCGCCACGACACAGACCTGGCTCCCAAAGTGCGTCGCAATCTCCTCAATCAACGCCGGGTTCCGCAGAGCAGCCGAGTTGAGCGACACTTTATCCGCTCCCGCACTCAAAAGCCGGTCGACATCTGCCAACTCGTGAATCCCGCCTCCTACCGTGAAAGGAATGTTAATATGGGCAGCCACCCGCTTGACCAACTCCGTGAAGGTCTTGCGTCCTTCGTGTGAAGCGGTGATGTCCAAATAGACCAGCTCGTCTGCCCCCGCGCGGCTGTACTGCGCACCCAGTTCGACCGGGTCGCCCGCATCGCGGAAGTTGACGAAATTGACTCCCTTGACTGTCTTTCCCTCCTTGATGTCCAAGCAGGGGATGATTCTTTTGGCAAGCATACGCAATCGTTTATTTTTTTATCCGGCAAAACGGGCCAAATCTTTCAGCGCAATCCGCCCTTCGTAAATCGCTTTCCCGAAGATAACGGCCGGCACGCCCGCTTCCGCCAAGTGTTCAATATCTTGTAAGGAACCGACGCCCCCGCTTGCAATCAGGTAAAGCGCGGGAAGTTGCTCCTTGATTTCTTTATATAATTCGATGGCAGGTCCTTGCAACATGCCATCACGACCGATGTCCGTACAAATCGTCTTCGTGATGCCTTTCTCCACATACGACTGGATGAAGGGTATCAACTCCCTGTCGGTCGTTTCTTCCCAGCCGCTGATGGCGATTTTCTTCGCCTTGGCATCCGCACCCAGTATGATACGTTCCGGCCCGAACCGTTGTATCCACGAGAGAAACACTTCCGGTTTCCGGACAGCGATACTCCCACCCGTAACCATCTGCGCACCACTCTCGAAGGCGATTTCAACATCTTCTTCCGCCTTCAATCCACCCCCAAAGTCGATGACCAGCGAGGTGCGGGTCGCCAAACGTTCCAACGTGCGGTAATTGATGATGCGACCTTCCCGCGCTCCGTCCAAATCGACGACGTGCAAGCGGCGGATGCCGTTATCCTCAAACGCCTTTGCTACCTCCAGAGGGTCCTCGTTATAGACTTTCTTCGTGTCATAATCGCCCTGTGTCAGACGGACACATTTTCCGTCAATCAGGTCGATGGCAGGAATTAACTCTATCATCTTGCTCTTACAGTTTTAGAAAGTTATGTAATATCGCCTCCCCAACCGAACCGCTTTTTTCGGGGTGAAACTGGGTCGCATAGAAATTGTCTTTGTGCAAAGCTGCACTAAAAGGAAGAATGTAATCGGTAGTCGCAGCCGTAAAGGGATTGACCGGCACGTAGTAACTATGGACAAAGTAAACGAACTGTTGTTCCTGCCGCTCATCGAACAGACCACTGCGCAAAGCGGTTATTGTGTTCCAGCCCATGTGCGGTACCTTGTCCGTATGTGCTTGCGGCAGAAAACGTTTGACATCCACATCAAAAATTCCCAAACAATCCGCATCGCCCTCTTCCGAATGACGGCACATCAACTGCATACCGAGACAAATTCCCAAGAGCGGTTGCTTCAACTCCTTGATTAGGACATCCAGCCGATGTTTCCGCAAATAGTCCATTGTCGTCCGTGCTTCGCCCACTCCGGGAAAGATTACCTTATCCGCCTTCTGCAACCGTTCGGGGTCTGCCGTCACAATTGCCTCCACGCCTAATCGTTTCAAGGCATAAGAAACCGAATAAATATTCCCGGCATTGTATTTGATAATGGCAACATTCATTGTTTTTCTATTTTACCTATTCGCATTCGTATCCCACCTTCCTTTAAACAAAATCAGGCAATCATCCTCAAGGATAACCGCCTGACCGTCGAGAGAGCGGTAGGCGAGGCTCGAACTCGTGACCCTCAGCTTGGGAAGCTGATGCTCTACCAACTGAGCTACTACCGCATT
>CALUTX010000270.1 GCA_944323815.1 uncultured Parabacteroides sp.
GCCAAGCTGGCGACCGGTGTGACGAATGCCAAGACATCTCCTGACGTGCGGACGGCCTTGCGGCTACCGCTGATTTTAATTTCCTGTGCGTGTGCGGACAGACTTGGGCATACGATGACAAATAGGAGAAGAATCCGTTTCATGCTGTTGGTTTACGGATTATTTGCTTCTTTCGAGGATGATGCGGCTGATGCGTGCTTGGATTTGCATCAGTGTGACGAGGTCTTCATTTTCAAAGTCGATTTGGGAGAGTTTCAACTTCTCTTTCTTTTCCGTTACGGGAGCGGAAGGTGTTGCCATTTCTTTTACTAAATCATCAATCAATTTCTTGATTTTGTCTGCTCTGTTCTGATAATTTACTGTACGTGCCATTCTTTATTTGAATTTAAAATGTTTATGAATACGCATGCAAATATAGGGAAAGAATTTGGAATGGGAAAGGGTGCATAATGAATCTTTTAACAAGTGAAAAGGGAGGTTATTTTAGGCACAAAAATGATACATCCGACAAGGGCAGCAATAATCGCCCAAATCAAGACAGCTCCGGCGGCCAAATCTTTCACTTTTTTGATGGTTTCATGATAGCCGGGAGAGATGAAATCGGCCATTGATTCGATGGCTGTATTGACGGCTTCGGCGGAAAATACGCCGCCGATTACAACCAGGACAGCTATCCATTCTCCTTGGGATAAATGGAAATAGGCTCCGGCTAAAATCGCGCAAACGGCGGCAAAGCAGTGTATCCAAGCATTGTGCTCATACCTAATCAACAGCCGGATGCCATTGAACGCATACCGGAAACTTGTCAGTCGTTTGCGGAAAGAAAAGCCTTTATTATCCATCTCTTCAACTCTTGTTTTTTGTTCGGCAAAGGTATGGATTATCTTTCAAAAACGGACACACTGTTCGAAAACGGACAGTATGCTTTTGGGCATATTGCAGAGAATCAGGTAAATACTTTTTTGGTATGGCTTTTGCTGGGAAGAAGGGCAAAAAAGGAAAGGAAATGAAAAGGAAGATTTATACGTTTATTTTGTTGGGAATGTTCCTCCATGCCGGCGTGCGTGCCTCGGAGCAGGATACAATCAGGCTGACGATGAAGGAGGCAATCCATTTGGCGCAGTTACAATCGGTCGATGCGGCTGTCGCACTCAATGAATTGAAGACGGCTTATTGGGAATATCGGACGCATGTCGCCGACCAGTTGCCGGAGGTCAGTTTCACAGCCACCCTGCCCTCGTATAGCAAGCAGTATTCCCGTTACCAGCAGTCGGATGGTTCCTATACGTTTGTGTCCAGCAATTCACTCGGATTGACAGGCCAGTTGTCCGTCACCCAGAACATTGCGCTGACCGGCGGAACCCTCTCGCTCAACTCTTCGCTCGACTTCAATCGTCAGTTGGGGAGCGGCGCTTATAATGAGTACATGAGTATTCCGGTCGGACTGACCTTGACGCAACCTATCTTCGGAGTGAACGACCAGAAATGGGAGCGGCGTATCGAACCCGTACGCTATCAGGAAGCAAAAGCCGCCTACATCGAGAGTGTGGAGCATGTCACCATCAGCACCATTGGATACTTCTTCAACTTATTGCTGGCGGACGAGAATCTGAGGATTGCCCGGCAGAACTTGGAGAACGCCGACAAACTCTATGAGATAGCCATCGCCAAGCGCAAAATAGGGCATATCTCGGAAAGCGAACTGATGCAACTGAAGCTCTCGGCTTTGCAGATGAAGGCAGAGGTGACCGAAGCACAGTCCAATCTGAACGCCAATATGTTCCAACTCCGTGCCTTCTTGGGGTTGAGCGAGCAAGATTACATCGTTCCGGTTCTGCCGGAGGCCATTCCACTGTTCCGCATGATTTATCACGACGTCTTGGAGAAGGCACACGAGAACAATAAATTCGCTAAGAATATCCGTCGGCGGCAACTCGAAGCCGACTATGCTGTTGCCACCGCCAAAGGAAACCGGCGTTCGATTAACCTGTATGCCACCATCGGCTATACGGGAAAAGACCATACCTTCGATGCTGCCTACCAACATTTGCGGGCGAATCAGGTGGTCGAGGTCGGTATGACAATCCCTATCTTAGACTGGGGTAAGCGGCGCGGACAGGTGAAGGTGGCCGAGTCGAACCGCGACGTCGTTCTCTCCCAAATTCGTCAGGAGGAAATCAACTTCAACCAAGACATTTTCCTCTTGGTAGAAAACTTCAACAATCAAGCCGCCCAATTGGAAATCGCCCAAGAGGCAGACGTGATTGCCGAAAAACGTTACCGTACCTCCATCGAGACTTTTATGATTGGAAAAATCGACATCTTGGATCTCAACGATGCCCGTCAATCGAAGGACGATGCGAAGCAAAAGCACATACAGGAATTATACAACTACTGGAATTATTATTATAACATCCGCAGCCTCACGCTCTATGATTTCATCAACAACCGTACGCTCGACGCCGATTTTGAGGAGATTGTAAGGCGATAAAGAGCGGAAACCTCTATCTTTGTCAGACTAAAAACAGCATGTATAACGAAAGATAAAGCACATGATTTTAATAATAGATGACGATGCCGCCGTCCGCTCTTCCCTGACCTTTCTCCTGAAACGGGCAGGCTATGAGCCGGAAGCCGTTCCCGGCCCGCAGGAAGCGCTGGCCATCGTGCGGGAGACAGCCCCTCGACTTATCCTGATGGACATGAACTTCACGCTGACGACAAGCGGTGAGGAGGGGATCCAACTGCTACGCCAAGTGAAAATATTCCAACCCCATGTCCCCGTTATTCTGATGACCGCGTGGGGCTCCATCTCACTCGCTGTCGAAGGAATGCGGGCGGGAGCTTTCGATTTCGTGACGAAGCCGTGGAACAACTTAGTCCTCTTGAAGTCTATCCGGACTGCCCTCGAACTAGGCGAACGGAAGCGCGAGGAGGACAGCCCTCTGAACCGTTTGGTAGCCGACAAGCAGTATCATTTTGACCATATCATCGGGCAGAGTGCCCCACTGCTGGAGGTGCTGGGACTGGTCTCACGCATCGCGCCGACCAATGCCTCCGTCTTGATTACGGGTGAGAGCGGGACGGGCAAGGAACTGATAGCCGAAGCCATTCACCGGAATAGCCCGCGTGCCTCGTCTCCCTTTGTGAAAGTTAATTTAGGAGGACTTTCCCAAAGCCTTTTCGAGAGCGAGATGTTTGGCCACAAGAAGGGGGCATTCACCGATGCCTACATGGACAGGGTCGGACGGTTCGAGCTGGCGGACAAAGGAACCATTTTTTTGGATGAAATCGGTGAACTGGAATTAGCCTGCCAAGTCAAGCTCCTGAGGGTTTTGCAAGACCAGACTTTCGAACCGTTGGGCGACAGCCGTCCCCGAAAGGTAGACGTTCGCGTAGTGAGCGCAACGAATCGCGACTTACACCGGATGGTCGCCGAACATAAGATCGGAAGA
>CALUTX010000271.1 GCA_944323815.1 uncultured Parabacteroides sp.
ACGTGCTTTGGCTTCTTTTACTGCCGGATAAGCCGAATAAACGTGCGTAAGTGCTAATACCAATCCGGTCTCTTCCACCTTTTTTTGCAAGAGTTTGGCCTCTTCGAGTGAGAACGTCATCGGTTTGTCGACCACGACATGGAAGCCCCTTTCAAGGGCCATCATGGCAGGTTCAAAATGCCAACGGTTGGGAGTCACAATGGTTACGAAATCCATCCGCTCGTCTTCCGGCAATGTCATTTCGTGTTCAAACATTTCTTTGTAACTGCCATAAATCCGATCTTCTGGCAAAAAGTAAGACAGACCGGAACTTTTGGATATTTCAGGATCTACGCTGAAGCATCCACATACTAACTCGATTTGATTGTCCATAAATGCTGCCCGGCGGTGAATAGCTCCAATGAAAGCATCGCTACCTCCACCGACCATACCCATTCTTAATTTCCTGTTCTTCATGACGGAATCATTTTAATAAATTTGAATTGAGAAATTGCCCAAAGATACGAAATATTGTGTTTTTAAACCAGAAAGTTCATGATATTTCTTCAATAAAAGAAAAAACGAACAGGCAATTACGTTTTTATTACGATTGCCTGTTCGTTTTTATTTTGTCTTTTTCTGAATTGCTACAACGCTCGTCCCTTGAAAACGTTGGATTGTTCGGATGGATAGAGATACCCGGTGAAGGAAACGCGGTTACTGTTGAAATTGGGGCTTACCGTCGCCGTGCATTTGTTCGAGCCTTTTACCATGCGGATGGTGACGTTTGCCGAAACTGCGACTCCCTGCACCATCATGCTCATTGTTACGTTCCCTTTTTTGTCTGTTTTCATTTCGATGTTTGATGCAGTCCCGTCAACAGTGATTCCTCCGATACCGTTCGGCCCTGAAACGGGGATGTTAAACGCGAGTTGGATGGTTGCGTGGTCACCTTGCATAGAAACGAAATTCGTACTGGGTGTTACGTAAACGAACTGCCCGCGTTTAAACTCGACCCGGTCTGCTTCCAACACGAAATCCTTGTCCTTCAGTGCTTGCACGCCTTGTTCGAACAATGCCATCTGTTCGGCCTCTTCAGCTGCTTTCTTGGCCTCTTTTTCTGCCTTTTTCGCTGCTTTTTCAGCGGCTTTATCTGCTTTTTTGTCTTGTGCCATGCTTGCGCCAGCGCAGAAGAGCATTAATAGGCACATTAACCATACTTTTTTCATACTTTTTCTTTTTTAATTATTACCTAAATCAATCTTTTTGACCTCGTTATTCATAAAACCTTTCATAGGGATTGAATGTTTAATTCAATCCTTTCTTTTTCATGTTTTTAACATGCTGCCAAAGGAATATCCATGCGGTTACTGCTGCCACGAAGTCGGAGAATGGTGCGGCATACCAGACCCCATCGAGCCCCCACACGCGGGAAAAGAGTAATATCGCAGGCACCAGAAACAGCAATTGACGACTCAAACTGAGGAATATCGCTTTCCATGCAATACCAATGCTTTGGAAGAATTGGCTGATCGAAATTTGTGAACCGACCACAATGAATACGAGCAATGTGATTCGTAGACCATTGGCGGTCACAGCCAGTAAATCCGCGTCGCGTGTGAAAGCACTTGCAATCCATTCCGGGAAAGCGACGTTTGCCACACATCCAATACCCATGATAACCGTCGAGGTGATGATGACCAGTCGCAACGTCTCTTGTACGCGTCTGAATTGCCCGGCTCCGTAGTTGAATCCCACAATAGGCTGCATCCCTTGCGCAATTCCGATAATCAGCATGACGATGAGCATCGTGACACTTGTGATAATGCCGTTTGCCCCCAGCGCCAAATCGCCTCCGTATTGCTTGAGCGCTGCGTTCTGGATGACGACGACCAAACTCCCCGTCAGCTGCATGGCGAAAGGCGAAATTCCAATCGTCAAAATATTCCATACCACATTTCTTTCCAGTCCGAATGTTCCCCGCCGGAAACGGACGATACTTTTCTTCTGTACAAAATGATACATTACAAAAAGTGTGCCAAGCAACATGGAGATGACCGTCGCAATGGCTGCTCCGCGGATTCCCATGTCGAACCAGAAAATGAAAATCGGGTCGAGAATGACGTTGGCAATCGCTCCAATCAGCATGGTGTACATCGCCTTCTTGGGGTATCCGGAAGCACGCATGACGGCGTTGAATCCAAAGCTGAGGGAGGTGAGCAGGGTGCCGGGAACAACAATCTCCAGATAGTCTTTAGCATACGGAATGGTCTGTTCGCTCCCGCCGAAAGCCTGCAGCAGGTCGTTCATCCAAATCATGCAGGGCGCTACCGTTAAAGCGGTAATGAGGAACGTCAGCGTAAAGGCATTCCCCAATACTTTTTCAGCCATCCGGTTGTCTTTCCGCCCCAAATAGATGGAGATGCGAGTGGCGGCTCCTGCACCGACCAGCATTCCGAAGGCTTGCAGGAAAAGCAAAATCGGGAATGTTAGCGTCAGTCCTGCCATGGCAAGCGCTCCAACACCTTGACCGATGAAAATACGGTCTACTATATTATAAAGGGCGTTTACCATTGTTCCGATGACGGCCGGTATTGCGTAATGTAACAATAAACGGCTGATTTTTTCATGTTCCAGCTTCCATGTAATCTCGTTTGCCATACGTTTCTTTTTTGTGTAGTTTTATCTTTTATTTTTCTTGCCGGAGGAAAAATTTTTTCCTGCCGAGGGAATTTCAGTTTCCTGCCGGGGAAATTTTTGTTTCCTGCTGTGGAAAAAGTCACGGAGTTGCCGGGTCAATTCCACAATATGGGGGCAGACGGTTTCGCTTCCGTCCGGGAAAGTGAGGTGCAGCTCGTTCGCGCTCCGGCAGTCGATGCGGAAATCGCCGTCAGCCGTTGGCGAAGCGCAGAAACCGTTGCGTGCCAAGGCGTTTGAAACCCAGTAAATTACCGTCGTGTCCCCCGTCACGCAGATCGGGATGGCTTGCGTTTCGGCGTTTAGCTTTCCCGTCGTTTCATTAAATGAAATGCCTGTTTTTTCAAAGAAGGAACCGAAAGTCCCGCTCAATATCAAATCTTCCGGTGCGCCGCATAGTAGCGGCCGTTCTTTGGCCTGCATCCAAAGGTTGTCGGCCAGTTGGATGGCGAGGTCGAGGTCGTGCGTTGAAAGCAAAACGGTTTTGTGCTGTTCCGCAGCCAACCGGTGCAGCAGAAGCATGGTTTCGAGTCGGCTCGTCACGTCGAGGAATGCGGTCGGTTCATCCAGCAGACAGTAGTCGGCCGGCACGCAGATGCCAACCAATACCTTGAATGCCTGACGCTGTCCGCGGGACAGCTGATGGAATCGCCGTCGCGGTGACACTCCCAGATCCGCCAGCATCCGTTCGGCCAGATCCCGGT
>CALUTX010000272.1 GCA_944323815.1 uncultured Parabacteroides sp.
AAATAATTCAATTTGTACGCTGTGCTTTAACATTTTGATACGGTTTTAAGA
This sequence comes from uncultured Parabacteroides sp., assembly GCA_944323815.1. Lineage (GTDB taxonomy): Bacteria > Bacteroidota > Bacteroidia > Bacteroidales > Tannerellaceae > Parabacteroides. The sequence continues at coordinate 52 of CALUTX010000272.1, forward strand.
GAATGAAATAAGTTTAAATCACTTCTGTGTATTTCTATTGACGGACAAAGATAGTTTTTTTAAATTGAGAATTGACAATGGACAATTGACAATTATTTTTCACCGAGCGCGAAGCCCAATTGTCAATTGTCCATTGTCAATTCTCAATTATTCATCATGCAGTGTTTCCACCGGTTGCAACCGCATCGCGCGGTAAGCAGGAACAGCTACGCCTACCGCCACCATCACGGCGACCAGCCCCAACGTCATGCCCATTCCGGCAAAGAAGCGTACCGCACCGGACAACTCGACCGCCGTCTGTTGCGTCACGTCCAGCCGCATCAGGTTGACAAATACCAACAGGGCAGACACAAACGCCACACCTGCCAACAGCAATCCCTCGCCAAAAAACTGCCGAAGTATGGCCAGGCGCGACGCTCCCATCGCCATCCGCAACCCAATCTCGGCGCGTCGCTGCTGCGTGCGGAACCAGAACGTGCCGATAATCCCCAAGAAGACATTCAGCAGGAAAAAGAGGATGCAGGAGGCATACATCCGAATCTCGTCCATCCGCGACTGAAGGATCTGACTCCGATAGTGCGACATCGGGACGACCTCTTTCAAGTAGATATTACCCAAACGCAGCTGTTGCTCCATCTCGCGCTGGAAAGTCTCGGCAAAGTCCCTGCCGTCGGCTCCCGGCTTCAACCGAATAAAGAGGGGCAGAAAAGCCGCCACCTGATCCGGCGAGTTGCGAAATTCCTCATCGCTTCCCACCGGGCGATAATAAGCACAATCATATCCACTGAAATCCGTATAACGTTGCGGCTCGCAAACAGCACCGATGTTATAGAAGACGCTGTCTTGCGCCCCTTGGTCGGTCACCTGAATCTCTTTGCTTACCGCTTCGGATGCGTTGCCGAAGAGGTCGGTTGCCAACGTGCCGGTCACAACAATGCGGTTCTCGTTCAACGCCTGCGCCAGCCGCTCGACAGGGGAGCCGTCTGCCGTCCCTACTCGAAAGACCTCGAAATAACTCGGAGAGACAAAACGAACATAGCCGTTGCGCACCAACGAATCTCGCTGGAACGTGGCAAACATATTCGTCCAGCGGTAATGGAAATGCTGGCTGGTATAGCAGACCGACTCGACCATCGGATGACGCGACAAGCGATCGTATATCGAGAGAAAGTCGCCCCCTCCGTAACGGCTGTGGAGAGCCGTCGTATCATAATCGGCACTCGACTGCGGAACCGTCCCCAACTGCACATGATAGACATGCGAAATGTCGAAACCCATCGGACGGGCATATTCCTTGTAACTCACATACAACGCGTCTGCCGCATACCAAAGGAAGACCGAAACCACCATCAATTCGAGAAAAAGCATCACATTCGCCTTGCGTTCATTCCAAAGCTGTATCAATATCATCCGTAACATAAGCCATTAACCATTATTTATTGAGTCCGTTATATTCATCCGAGAAACCCGCCAAGCCGGGATGCCTGCCGACATCAAGTTCATCACCAAACAGAAGCACAAGGCTGCCAAGAATACATACCCGTTGAGCATGTTCATCGACAAACCCGCCTCGCCCAACGACGTCACCAACAACCAGTCGCGCAACAGCCAGAGGGCCACATACGAAAAGCAAAGCCCCAAGACGCCGCCGAAGAGCGTCAGCACAAGATTCTCCGTCAACACCTGATTGAGAATATGCATCTGCGTCGCCCCGAACGCACGTCGCACGCCCAGCTCCGCCGTCCGCTTGCGCATCCTTGCCAGCGTTATGCCCGACAGGTTCAACGCCGGCACCAGCAACAAGACAAACAGAATGACACCATAACGCAAGTAGGCATGTCCTGCTTTACCACCCAACCAAACAACCAGTTGCGACCAAGGTTGTCCCTGGATATCCGCCTTGTAGTCGGAAAGCCCTTCGTTATAACGGGCAACGCGCGCTTCGACCTCTTGCAGCAAATCTTCCCGGTCATAGCCCTCTTTCAGCAGGACGTTACAACGGAAATTTCCGTTAATGCCCTCCTGCCATCCCTGCTCGTATCCCTTTTCCGTCGTGTAGGGAATCCAAATATCGGCAAACGCTTGGGTAGCAAAACGGGACACCTCCTTCACCACGCCGCAAACGCGGAACGTCACAAACTCAAGCTTCAACTCTCTTCCCACCGCCTGCTCCGTCCCGAAGAGCGTACGAGCCACGCGGTCACTGACAACCGCCTCCCGGATGCCGCTCCGGAAGTTGGCTTCGGAGAAAGGCGCACCGGCCACGAAATCGAACGCATAGAGCCGCCAGAAAGCTGGGTCGGTCTTCACCAGCTGCCCGTTATAACTGTTCAGCCCATCCATGCTCTGGAGCGAATAGGTGTTCCAATCGTCACGGATAATGCCCGTCACCACCTCCGCACATTCCAACGGGAAATAACAATCCCGTATAAACGGATAACCGGCATAGTTCAGCGAAATGCGCCGCCCATCCTCTTTCCCCGTAGACAGTACATCGGCAAAATAATAGGTTTTCCCCCGGTTCACTTCCGGCTTAAATGGCGTCATGTTCACGAGATACAGAATCACAATCACCATAATCATGCAAATCGCCAAAGCCGTCCCCAAAATGGAAATCATGCTCAGCAATTTGTTTTCCTGCAACAGGTTCAATACCTGTTTCCATACCTGTTTGATCATATTCGTCTGCTTTTATTATTTCTCACTTCAACTTCAATTTATGCTTATTCTTATACGAACTCATATCCGAGATAACCACTTCGTCGCCTTCCTGCAAACCGCTGACCACCTCCACATATTCATAATTACTTTCCCCTAATTGTACCTTGCGCTTCTCTAATTGACCACCGTTCACGACAAAGAGTTCATATTCACCTTTACCCACATAATAGGCTGCATTGGCGATGCGCAACACGTCGTCTTTCACCGCATCCATCACATACACATCGACCTTCAGCCCCGACCGCAAACGGCTGTGGTTGTCTTCGTCCAACTGGACGGTAAACGAAATCACCCCGTTCCGCGAAAGCGGCGTCACGTCACTCACCGTTCCCGCCAGCTTCTCCCGTCCGATGCGGACAACGGTTTTGCTCCCTGCCGTAATGCGGTCACCATAGCTGTCGGCTATTTCCCCCTCTATCTTGAAATGGGAAAGGTCTGAAACGATGGCCACCTTTGCCCCCTCCCCGATTTGTGCGCCAATCTCATTATTCACATAGGTCAGGATGGCCTTGCGAGGCGAACGAATCCGCGCATCCTCCAACGTCCGGCGCGTCTCGGCAAGGCTCTTGCGGAAGATGTTCAATTCCAACTCCTTCACCTTCAGG
>CALUTX010000273.1 GCA_944323815.1 uncultured Parabacteroides sp.
AGCCCTCTAACCAGCCGCGCAGGTTGCTTGGCATATTGTCGGGATTGAACGCCGAAGTCAGCGAATAGCCGATTACCGGCGCCACGCGGTCGTCGCCCGAAACCATGACAAAGCCGTCGGCACTGCCGATGTTAAACACGTAGAACGGCGCTTCGCCCGTTGACGCGCGAAGCCCATTTTCAGACCCACTGTAAACCAGCGTAAACTCGACGTCGGATGCCGAACGCAGTCCGTTTTGACTTTGATAAAACTCGGCTGCCACCTGTTTGGCCTCCTCCGCAGAACGGGAGCGTGCTTGCATGGCTGTCGCGATGCTCAATACCCCCAAAGAAATAAGTAAAAACCTTTTGTTCATGATAAATTTAAATTAAAAACAAAATCAAAGATACGATTTATCTGCTTAGAAAACAGGCTGGGAGCGTTCTTTTTTCGTTCGGCAGCCGATTCAATCCGGACAGGAACGAATTTTATCGGGACAGCAGCCATTTTGCATGGGATAGTAACAAACTTTTTTTACCCGGCGGGTAACTCAATATGCACTTGCATGAAACCCGGACTCCACTTGCATGAAATCCGGATTCCACTGGCATCTATTTAACCCTTCGTTTGCGCTTCAATCCACTTGCGTGCGTTCACGAATGCCTCTATCCAAGGAGTGACCTCATCGTTCATGCGACGCTCTTCCGGATAATACCCGCATTGCCACGGGAACATGGCGCGTTCCAAGTGCGGCATCATGGCCAAATGGCGGCCGTCGGCCGAGCAAACACCTGCCACCGACCAAGGCGAGCCGTTCGGGTTGGCGGGATAACCTTCGTAGTTGTACTTCGCCACAATGTGGTATGCCTTCTCTTCATAGGGGAAATCGAACTTGCCCTCTCCGTGTGCGACCCAAATGCCCAATTTGCTGCCTGCCAGCGAGCCGAACAGGACGGAGTGGTTCTTTGGGATCTCGAGCGTGATGAAGTTCGATTCGAACTTATGCGAATCGTTGTGCAGCATCCGGTGTTTCTTCTCGTGCTCCGGATAGATGACGCCCAGTTCCGCCATCAGCTGACAGCCGTTACAGATACCAAGACTCAACGTGTCGGGACGCGCGTAGAAATTATCCAGCGCCTGTTTGGCCTTCGGATTGTAGAGGAAACCGCCTGCCCAACCTTTTGCCGAACCCAAGACGTCGGAGTTGGAAAAGCCGCCACAGAAGACAATCATGTTGACATCTTCCAGCGTCTCACGACCCGAAGCCAAGTCGGTCATGTGCACATCCTTCACGTCGAAGCCGGCAAGGTAGAGCGCGTAAGCCGTTTCCCGTTCGCACTGGCAACCCTTTTCGCGGATGACGGCTGCGCGAATGCCGCTTGCCCCTTTGCGGTCTGCCGTCAACCCGTAGTCAGCCAGTTTACCAGTGAAGTTTTTGTTGTATTTGAATTCGAGCGGCTGCATCTTGTAGTTTTCGAAACGATTGCCAGCGCAAACGTTTCCGCTCTGTTTTACATCCAATTTGTAAGACGATTCATACCAGACATCACGCATGTAGTCAATGCCGAAGTGGTATTGCACGCCCTCTTTGCTGACCAGCAAATGACGTTCGTTTGTCGGGCGGGCAATCACGGCGAAACCGATGCCTGCGTCTGTCAACAGTTTCTCGAACGTCTTCTTCTCCTTCACCTGCAAGACGACGCCCGGATTTTCGGCAAAAAGAATCTTGACAATATCCGGTTCTGCAATCGTGTCGAGGTTCACCTCCAAACCGCCTTCCACGTTGGCAAAGCACATCTCCAGCAAGGTCGTTATCAAGCCACCGGCAGAAATGTCATGTCCGGCAAGCACAAGCCCCTGCTCGATGGCGGTTTGTACGGCGTTGAAGGCATTACGGAAATAATCCGGGTCTTGTACGGTCGGCGCTTCGTCGCCCAGTTTGTTCAATGCCTGTGCGAAAGCCGAGCCTCCCAGCTTCAATTGGTCGAACGAGAAGTCTATATAATAAAGGTATGTATTTTTTTCATGCGAAAGCACTGGTGAAACAATCTTGCGGATGTCGCTCACTTCGGCTCCGGCCGAGATAATGACGGTTCCCGGTGAGAGAATCTTGTCGTCGCCATATTTCTGTGTCATCGACAAGGAGTCTTTTCCGGTCGGGATGTTGATGCCCAATGCGCAGGCAAAATCGGAGGCAGCTTGCACGGCAGTGTAGAGACGTGCATCTTCGCCTTCATTACGACAAGGCCACATCCAGTTGGCACTGAGCGAAACGCTTTTCAGTTGCTCTGCCAACGGCGCAAAGACGATATTGGTCAACGCTTCTGCAATCGACATAACCGAACCGGCTGCCGGGTCGATGAGGGCAACCTGCGGAGCATGGCCGATGGATGTGGCGATACCTTTCCGTCCGCGATAATCCAATGCGACGGCACCCAAGTCGCTCAACGGCAGTTGCAATTCGCCTTGACACTGCTGGCGGGCCACACGGCCGCTGACCGAACGGTCTACCTTATTGGTCAGCCAGTCTTTGCAGGCAACCGCTTCCAGTTGCAAGACGTTTTCCAGATAGTGATGCAGTTCGGATGTCTTGTAAACAACCGGTTGATAAGTCCGCTCTACGGTATGGTCCGTCATAATGGTGCGAGGTGGCTTACCGAACATATATTCCAATTTGATGTCAATCGGTTTGATGCCGTCGGCTTGTTCAAAGACAAACTTCATATCGTTCGTCGTTTCTCCGACCACATACATGGGGGCACGTTCGCGGTCGGCGATGCGCTTCACGCGGGCAACATCTTCCTCCTTCATCAGCAAGCCCATCCGCTCTTGGCTCTCGTTCCCGATGATTTCTTTCGCCGAAAGAGTCGGGTCGCCGATGGGGAGTTTGCTCATGTCGATGTGTCCACCGGTTGTCTCGACCAGCTCCGAGAGGCAGTTCAGGTGTCCGCCAGCTCCGTGGTCATGGATGGAAACGATGGGGTTATCGTCCGACTCGGCAATCGTGCGGATAACGTTGGCGACACGTTTCTGCATCTCCGGGTTGGCACGCTGCACGGCGTTCAGCTCGATGCCGCTCGTGTATTGCCCTGTATTGACCGATGAAACGGCGCCACCGCCCATACCGATGCGGTAGTTGTCGCCACCAAGAATCACCACCTGTTCGCCCGGTTCCGGTTCGCCCTTGAGCGCATCCCGCCGGTTGGCGAAGCCGACACCGCCTGCCAGCATAATCACCTTGTCATAGGCATACTTCTGTTCGTTCTCTGCATGTTCGAATGTCAGCACCGAACCGCAGATGAGCGGTTGCCCGAATTTGTTTCCGAAGTCGGACGCGCCGTTAGAGGCTTTAATCAGA
>CALUTX010000274.1 GCA_944323815.1 uncultured Parabacteroides sp.
GCCGCCTCTTCGCAGTCGGGTTTACGCAGGTGCAACCGTTTCATGCCGGCCTCGAAAAGAGCCGTCAGGATTTCCCCTTCGCCGGGGAAAAAATGGGGAGTTGTGATAACAATCAGTTTCATAGCGGGATTTTTATGAGTGGAACCGGGTGGAAAAGATGGTTGAGCGGGCCGTGCCCCTTGCCTGTCCGGACGTCTGCCCCTTCGCGGATGGCCGATGTGACATAGTCTTTGGCCTTCCGGACGGCCTCTTGCAGCTCGTCGCCCTGCGCCATGCAAGCGGCAATGGCCGACGAGAGTGTACAGCCTGTCCCGTGCGTGTTGGGGGTGGAGTATGCCGGAGCCGTGAATCGCTGTGCGGTTTCACGGGTGAAGAGCCAATCGGTCATCGTATCTCCCGGCAGATGCCCGCCTTTCATCAATACCGCCTGACAGCCCAAATCCAGCAGTTTTCGGGCGGCTCGCTCCATGTCGGTTTCTGTGCGGAGGGCCATGCCGGTGAGAAAAGCTGCTTCGTTGGCATTGGGCGTGAGCAGCGTGGCCAAGGGAAACAGCTCGTCCACCAACGCATCGATGGCTTCGTCTTCCATCAGCTTGCTGCCGCTGGTAGAAATCATGACCGGGTCGAGAATGACAACCGGCGGCGAAAACCGGCGGAGTGCCTCGGCCACAAGGCGGACGGTTGTCCGATTATGAAGCATACCGATTTTGACAGCGTCTATCGTCAGGTCTTCCCAAACGGCGCAGAGTTGCCCCTTCACGATTTCCGGCGATACGGCTTGTATGCCTCTGACGCCCTGCGTGTTTTGTGCCGTAATGGCGGTGATGACCGACGCGCCAAATACCCCCAGTGCGGAGAATGTTTTCAAGTCGGCTTGTATCCCTGCACCGCCACTGCTGTCTGACCCTGCAATCGTCAGGGCTGTCGGATAACGAAATATTGCGTTGTTATTCATTCCTATATAAAAAGGAGGGAAAAAGCCAATCTGTCTTTCCTACGGCGGCATTACCCGCATCAGGTTCACAGGGTATAATCTCAGCCCGGTTCATACAGTAAGGCACCCCTTTCGTAGGACAAATGTACACAAAAACCGCGAAATGGTAAGCATCTCTTCTAAAAATCGTGTGCGCACGGCTTTTTTGTTCGGACGCTCGGACATAAACCTGTTTACCATCGCAGCTATTTTTCAATCAGCAGCGTCGATTGTATAATCAGCGTTGGTGATTGTATAAACAGCGACGCTGATTATAAAAACGACGCCGCTGATTGAAGAATAGGAGGGAGGAAAATACAAAAGATGTACCGCTTGTCTGGACTTTATCCTGCGTCGGTGCGAAATCTTTTTGGGTTGTTTTCGGAGAAGAAAGGGAGGCTGAATTTTTGCAATCGGATATAAAAGTATGTGTTTTGGCACATTGTATAACCGCAAACTGTTGTATTTTTGCACCGTTTTTAATTAGAGATAGATTTAGATAGTAGTAATGGGAAAAAAGATTGTTTTTTTACTTGCTTTTTTATGGCTGAGTTGGCTGGCAAACGGGCAAAATACAACGATAAAAGGGGCAGTAACAGATTCCATTACAGGCGAAGGACTTCCGTATGTTTCCATCATTTTTAAAGGGACGACCATCGGGACGGCCACGGATGGAGAGGGAAATTTCTCATTTTCAGCATCAACAGATGTGCGGACATTGGAGGTATCTTATTTAGGATATGACACCAAGGAGGTGACCATCCGCGCGGGACGCGTCAACAATCTGGATATTCGCTTGGCGCCAACGGGCATCGCATTGAATGAAGTGGTTGTGAAACCGAAAAAGGAGAAATATAGCAAAAAAGAGAATCCTGCCGTCCGGTTTGTCAAGTCTGTGATTGCCTCCCGGGAAAGTAACGATCCGCGAAATCACGATTATTATCAATATGACCAATATGAACGGATTTACATCGCCGCGGACGACTATGAAACCAAACAGAAAAAAGAGAATGAAAAGAAAGGCAAATTTGATTTCCTGTCTGATTATGTCGACACGCTGGAGACCGGTACGCAGGTTTTGCCTTTATCGGAAAAAGAACGTCGGCTGACGGTCTATTACAGTCGGGAGCCGGAACGCGAACGGCAGGTGTTGCGGGCCAACCAGTCGAACGGTATTGATGAAATCTTGGCACGCGACGAGGTGCAGAAGTTTCTGAACGAGGTCTTTCGCGAGGTGGATATTTTCCAGAACAACATTCCGCTTTTTTTGCAGCGTTTCGTGAGTCCGCTTTCCCGCATCGGGCCGGATTACTATAAGTATTATCTGCTTGATACGGTCGAGGTGGGCGGTGTCCGTTGTCAGGATTTGGGTTTTGTCCCTTTCAACTCGGAGACGTTTGGGTTTACAGGGCATTTGTATGTGACGTTGGACTCGACCTTTTTTGTGCAGCGGGTCGTGATGAATGTCCCGAAAGACATCAACCTGAATTTTGTGTATGGAATGCGGATTGAGCAGGCGTTCGAGCGTACGCCGGACGGAACCCGCTTGATAACGAAGGATGACATTACCGTCAACTTTAAGATTACAGAAAAGTCGAAAGGGCTGGTTGCACGCCGCACGAATATCTATTCGAACCACAGCTTTGAGAAACCCGGCGAGCAGGAGATGCGTTATTTGGCGGAAGAGGCTCCCGTCATCATCGACCCGGAGGCTTATAACCGGAAAGAAGACTTTTGGGTGGCCAATCGGCCGAATCAGGATTCCGGAACGAAACCGAGCGCGATTGCCGATATGATGAAACGGTTGCGCTCCGTGCCGCTGTTTTATGTCACGGAGAAAGTGGTTTCTATCCTTGTAAACGGTTATATTCCGACGAATGAAGTGCCGGAAAAGAGCAAGTTTGAAATCGGCCCGATGAACACGCTGGTCAGCGTCAACAACATCGAGGGGGCGCGTATGCGTTTGGGCGGGACGACAACGACGGCGTTCAACAAGCGCTGGGTATTGGAAGGCTATGCCGCCTATGGAACGAAAGACCGCGAATGGAAATACGACGGGTTGGTGGAATACTCCTTCATTGACAAGAAACAATATCGCAAGGAATTTCCTGTCCATTCTCTGCGTTTGGAATATCAGTACGATATCAACCAGCTGGGGCAGCGTTATATGTACACCAACAAGGATAATATTTTCCTTTCTTGGAAACGGCAGGACGATACGCGGGCGACTTACCTGCGTAAGGCTGAACTGACCTACACACGTGAGCATTACAACGGAATTTCCTATTACGCGACGTTGCGAAACAAGCGCGAATATGCGACGCCTTATGCTCTGTTCGACGAATATCAGGCGGATGGC